>JANNGQ010001333.1:0-4538 GCA_031403975.1 Planctomycetota bacterium | reverse complement strand
AACGGTAATATGTTCTTCCTGTGGGGCTTCGGACTTGTCGTCGAGGGCAAGCTCGGCTGGTATCGTTTCATTCCACTGTATCTGGCGATGGCCGCAGCGTGGGGAGCTGGTGTGGACCTGCTCACGGTCCACCGGACGGATGCGTATGTGCTGAAACATGTACTGGAAATCGGTTCGCGAGACGAATTGAAGCAGCAGATCAAAACGGAGTACTACGAGCCTGATGAAGTTGCTGACGAAGAAATGGTCGACGCACTGGCAGATGAAGTTCTCAACGAAGCAAAGGGCCGCTGTCTCGGTGCGTCCGGAGTAATCTTTGCCTTGATGGGTATCAGTCTTGTCTGGGCTCCCAAGAACGAAATGCACATCGTCGGTTTTCTGTTTTATCGTCCAGTGTCGTTTGAGGTCACCATCATGACCTATTCACTCTGGTATCTGGCGCTCAACATTCTTGAACTCCTGCTGATGAAGTTTGAGATGGGGTCTTCCGGCCTGCACATGGTTGGCGGTGTGATCGGTTTCACAGTCGGAGTTGTGTTCCATAAAATGAACTGGGTCGACTGCGAGAAATGGGACCTGTTCGCGGTGATGAGCGGCAAGTACGGGCGTTTTGCAGAGACTGACTGGGTCATAGGAGCCCATGGGAATCCGAACTACCACTTCAAAGAAATCCCTGTCCCCGTCGGCACTGACGAAACAGACGGGGCAGCGGGCAGGAAAACGGCTCGCGGCAGGAAGAATCGCAGCGAACTGGCCCGCGTCAGTCAGCTGATCGACGAAGGAGACATGCTGACGGCAGCAGACGAGATGATGACACTTCGGATTCAGGACTCGGAAATCTGCCCGGACGCCGGGCGCGTCCGGAAACTGGCGATTGGGCTATTGCAGGCTCAGGCGTTCGATGAAGCGGAAATCTGGCTGCAGGAATTCATCGACCGTTTCCCGGAAGAGAACACCTGGGCCCGTGTCCGCATGGCGCAGCTCCTGCTGAATCAACGGCAGCGTCCGAATGCCGCAATGAAACAGCTCAGAGGGCTGCCCACGGAAGGGCTCAGCGAGCAGCTGCTGGCGCTGGCGAAAAAGGTCGCGAAGACTGCCAGGGATCAGGTGCGCGACGGAGTGAAGGATGAGGAGCCGGAGTGGTAGAGACCGGTCGAAAAGCGAATGTGGCACCGCACGCTGTGTTGCGATTTACTGTTGTCCAGCCGCTCAGTCGGCTGGGATTCAACTTCAGGGCCACATCAGGATTCTCACGCATCGGGTGATACGAATCCCCGCCGGCGGAGCGGCGGGCCAACAGTATATTTCACGGTCTGTTGTGAACATGCGAGGCTTCGGCAGCGAAGGGAGCGGATTACGGCGGTACACTGTCGTTTGATGGCGAGCGTGAACCATGCTCGCAATTGTTCCCCTGGATCCTTTCGCTTTGAATGTGGAGTACCTTTTATGCGTCAAGTGATTGCTTCGTTTACCGTTTTGCTTGTGGGCTTGTTCGTGTCAAATCTGTCCTCCTTCGCACAGGAGCCGCAGAGGCCTGGTAAGGAGCACGAAGAATTGAAAAAGATGGAAGGCATTTGGGATGCCGTCGTGAAAGCACCGGATGGCAGCGAATCAAAGGCGGTTGCTGAATACAAAATGGTCTGCGAAGGCATGTAGCTTTCATCCAGCTTTGTGGGCGACCTGGGCGGACAGAAATTCTCCGGGCAGGGGCTCGACGGATACGATCCTGTCAAGAAAGAGTATACCGGAGTCTGGTGCGATTCGATGACTGCGACACCACTCATGATGACCGGAACCAAAGATGCATCCGGCAAGGTATTGACCATGACGGGTGAAGGAGGCGGAATGAAGCTCATTGGGGTCACAACGGAAGTCTCGCCTGACAAGCAGACGTTCAAAATGTCCATGGACTCGCCAACGGGCGAAATGGAAATGATGACGATCACCTACACTCGACGGAAGAAGTAGATCGCTGACTTCCTGAAGCCCTGCATCTTCAGGATGCCGGGCTTCTGTTGTTCCGGGGCTGCGTGAGGCGCTCGCGGCCCCGTCATGGGCAACCCTGTGGAGGATTCCTGTAGCCGGATTCGTTAGAATTCGGAGGTGACCGGTGACTCAGAAGTCTCACGACTCCGGCTATAAACCCATTCTCTCACTTTACATTGCGAAGAATCCTTCAAGGCGCTGCCGGTTTGGGCCAGGCTGCGAGAAGCACGCTGCGAGGGGGACAACACATGCCCATTCACCGACGGCCGTTTTTGCGCAATGCTGGCCGGGATTTCGCCGGGCTGGCCGCTGCCGTGATGCTGACAGAAGGGCAGGTACTGGCAAGGTCCGATGAGCCGAATCGAACACCGACGGATGCCATCGGTTCCGGCGGAGTGCACTGTTCGCCGCATCATCCGCCGAAAGCCAGACGAGTGATCCAGCTGTTCATGGGTGGAGCGGCCAGTCATCTGGATCTGTGGGATTACAAGCCGCAGCTGGAAAAACACCACGGCGAAAACTCTGATTTCGGCGAGCACGTCGAAGCGTTCCAGAACGGACTCGGTCCATGGATGAAATCGCCGTTCAGATTCACTGCACGTGGCGATTGCGGCAAGCATCTCAGTGAGGTCGTCGAACCTCTGGGAGCCGTCATTGATGACATCGCCTTTGTGCATAACATGGTCGGTCGTACAGGAGTGCACAGCCAGGCCACTTATTTGCAGGCGACAGGATTTGACCGTCCCGGGTTTCCCGGCATGGGTGCCTGGGTCAGTTACGGCCTCGGTTCGCTGAACAACAATCTGCCGACCTTCGTTGTGCTGCCCGATCATCGGGGTTTTGCCAGCAACGGACCGAAGAACTGGGGCTCGGGATTTCTACCGGCGAGTCATCAGGGGACGATGATTTTCCCGCAGCGGGAGAAACCAATCGATGATCTTTTCGCCGCCGCGGACTTCGTGACACCCGCCGGTGAATCTGACGGACAGGCGCTGCTGAGGTCGCTGAATGAGTCGTACGGACGTCAGCGTCGCGGCGATTCCCGACTGGACTCCCGTCTTCTCACTTATGAGTTGGCTGCGAAAATGCAGCTCAGCGCACCGGAAGCGTTTGATCTGACTCAGGAGACCGCAGCAACGCTGAGGCTGTACGGGCTGGACACCCTCGGTGCGGTCTATCCCGCCGAGATCAACATCCCTGAGGAGGCAGAGTACTTCGGCCGCAAGTGCCTGATCGCCCGGCGATTGCTGGAGAGAGGTGTCCGATTCATTCAGATCTGGTCGGGCAACGACAACGGGTTTCCACGGCGCAACTGGGACAGCCACGAGGACATCGAACGCGATCACAAGCCGCTCGCAATGGGAATGGCGGTGGGCACTGCCGCTTTGATTCGCGACCTGAAGCAGCGCGGCCTGCTGGAAGACACGATTGTCCTGTGGACGACCGAATTCGGCCGTATGCCGTCAACTCAGGGCAGCAAGGGTCGCGATCACAATCCGTTTGTCTTCACAAACTGGCTCTGCGGAGGCGGTATTCGCGGAGGTATCAGTTATGGTCCCTCTGATGAATGGGGTTACAAGCCGCTGGACCGCGACAACCCGACACAGGTCTACGACATCCACGCCACGATTCTGCATCAGCTCGGAATCGATCACACGAAACTCACTGTCCGTCATGATGGTATCGACCGCCGGTTGACCGACGTTCACGGGCACGTCGTGCATGAGATTCTGAGCTGATGCTTGAAAGGGCAGTGATGGCCGACGTTACTTTTCATCTGACGGGCGAAGCACTGTGGCGGCGCATGGAGCGAGCTGTGGAAAAAATTCAGGAACGACTGGAACGAACGGCGCGAACTCTGGAACAGGCCGGCGTGCCCTATGCCATCATCGGCGGGAACGCGGTACGGGCCTGGGTCGCTCAGGCGGATGAAGCAGCGGTGAGGACCACTCGCGATGTTGACATCCTGCTGCGCCGATCCGACTTTCCGGCAGCGAAAACGGCAATGGAAGCCGCCGGGTTTGTGTATCGACATTCGGCCGGAATGGACATGTTTCTCGACGCCCCGGACTCCAAAGCTCGCGACGCCGTGCATGTGCTGTTCGCCGGAGAAAGGGTCTTCCCGAACGATCTCGTGGCTGCTCCCGATGTGTCGGAATCGGAAGACATTCAGAATCATCGGACGCTGACGCTTGAAGCGCTTGTGCGCATGAAGCTGAATGCCAATCGTCGCAAGGATCAGATGCACTTGCTCGACATGATTCAGGTCGAACTGCTGGATGAATCCTGGTGCGAGCGATTCCCGCCGGAACTCGCCGTACGGCTGAAAGAACTGCTCGACAACCCCAACGGATAGCCCTGAGTCCGGCGGAGCGTCAGGTGAACGTCATTTCGACGATTGAAAAGTCGTCCAGGAACGGTCGGTCATTCTGCACACGGCGGCCGACGGGCTGAATGCGGTCGAGAGCCGATTTCCCCACAGACAACGGCTGCGACATCGCGAAATTCTAAACTTGGCGGATCAATGTGGACCTTCCAGGAGTTCCTCGACA
>JANNGQ010001332.1:0-1895 GCA_031403975.1 Planctomycetota bacterium | reverse complement strand
CAGCCGGAATTCATGAGCAGGATATTCAGCTGACGAACGGCATCCGCCGGTGTCGGAGCGCTGCAGAGACAGATGCGGGTCGCGGCCGCCAGGTGTGCCATCAGCAGGGCGGCCGCCAGACCCTTTCCCGCCACGTCGCCGACGGCAACGGCGAGTCGGTTTCCGGGCAATGCGATGTAGTCAAAATAGTCGCCGCTCACGTACTGAGCGGGCGCATAGTGATCGAAGAACTGTAATCCTGCGCAGGACGGCCGGACTGTCGGCAGGAGGCTTCTCTGAATCTGAGTTGCAGCTTCCTGGTCTCGTCGTTCTTCGTGCAGCCGGGCAACTTCTGCGGCCCTCCCGGCAAGAAGGCTGGCACAGACCAGTAATGCCAGGTCTTCTTCTGTGAACTGACTGGCTCTGTCGCGCGAGTCCAGCTGAATCACTCCCATGCACTCTCCGTCCTTGCGATTGATCGGAACACACATGATCGAGCGAATATCGAGGTGGCGAATGCTGGCGGCCGACGTAAATCGGGAATCGCTGACGGCATCGTGACTGAGAATCGCCCGTCCGCTGACCAGCACCTGCTGAATGATACCGTGACTGACGGGAAGAGAGTCGGAGGGATGTTGCCCGCGAAACTTCATGGCCCCGGGAATCAATTCGCCCGATTGCGGATTCCGCAACAGAATAAAACCGCAGTCAGCCTGAGGAAAAATTGCGAACAGGTTGTCAAGGATCTGAGGCAGCACGACCTTGAGATCCAGCGAGTGACTCAGATTGCGGGCGATTTCCAGAACCGCCCGCAGCTTCGCTTCCGGTTTCACTGACAGTCGCAGATCACCATCAATCTCCAGTGATGACAGTTCGGGTACCTTGTGGGCTGCCATCAGTTCGGCGAGGCGGATTGTTCCGGCGCCCGGGATTCCGATCATTCCCGTCGCGGCATTTCCCGACCGTTCCGGCGCCGGGTCTGCGGCCGGCACATCGTCCTGAAAAATCAGTGTCAATCCGGATATTTCCATTCGGTCTCCCGAACACAAACGGACACGACCGGCCAGACGCTGACCATTGATCAACGTGCCGTTCATGCTGTCCAGATCTTCGACAGTGTACAAACCCCGCGCGTTCAGAATGATCAAGTGACGGGAAGAGATCATGGGTGAGTCGGCAACGATATCGCAGCCCGAATCACGTCCGATCAGGGTCAGTCCGTGAGGCAGCGGAAACTCACGATTGCTGCGCGGTTCCAACAAGACGGCCATGCGTGTTTCCGTGAATTCTGCAGTTTTCGTCATGCCGGAGAACGAAAACTGCGAATCGCCTCGTCCCGTGTATCCGCAATCTCGCAGATCCGGTGCAGGCGAATCAGCTCCAGAACACTGCGGACTGCGGGACTGACGTGGCACAGTTTCAGATCACCTCCGGTGGCTGATACATGTTTCAGACAGGAGATGATGGCGCCACAGCCGCGGCTGTCGACAAACTGCACCCGTTCCATATCCAGAACCAGCTTGCAGGCATCTTCAACTCCGGCAATGACTTCGCTGCGGAACGAATCTGAGTTGCTCAGATCCAGATGTTCGGCCATCGGAGTTGCCACCACGACATCTCCTGTCCGTTCGACGACAACGTCCATTCTCGATCGCTCCCGAGAAGCCTTGTGGCGATGCTTTACAAGGTGGATTCTGCAGAGTCCTGCGTCATCGCGCGAAAAGCTAACCTCATCCACAGACTGTTGAATCAGAAAAAGTCCGTAGCCCCCCTCGGCGCGGCCAGTGAAATCGGGCGTTGGAACGGCCTGCGGAGTGAATGCACACCCAGGGTACAGGAACGTAACAGACGCTCGCTCGCTTTCAACTCTCAGGATCAGCTCGATCTGTTTGCCCGACTGACCCTGCAGACCATGC
>JANNGQ010001331.1:0-2149 GCA_031403975.1 Planctomycetota bacterium | reverse complement strand
GTAATAGCCGCCGCGGGCTCCTTCCATCCCCTGTGATTCGGCGACCGTCATCTGAATATGATCGACGTGATTTCGGTTCAGGAGTGGTTCGAAAATCGCGTTTCCGAATCGAAACAGAAGGATATTCTGAACCGTCTCTTTGCCAAGATAGTGGTCGATGCGATAGATCTGACTCTCCTGCAGTCGCCGAGCCAGCTGCACGGTCAGTTCCTGAGCCGACTTCAAATCCCTTCCGAACGGTTTCTCCACGACGACGCGCAGCAGTCTGTCCTTTTCGCGGGGCGGAATCATTCCCGCTTCGGACAGACCTTCGACTGCCGGGGCGAACAGGTCGGGAGTCGTTGCAAAATAGACGATGCGGGCACACTCCGGACCGGCTCCGATCTGAGCTTCGATGGCTGAGGTTGCTGCGTTCAGTCCGGCATAACTGGCGCTGGACGTGATATCCAGCTGCTGATAGAACAGCTGCTTCGCGAAAACACCCCAGGCGGCTTCGTCAAACTTATCGGCTCCGATGCGGGCGCTCACAGAGTTTTTCATCTCCGTGCGGAACTCGTCGTGTGATTTTGCCCGTCGTGCCACTCCGATCACAGGGCACCGCGGCGACAGATAGGCTTGCTGCGACAGTCGAAACAGGGCCGGGATCAGCTTCCGGGATGTCAGATCTCCCGACGCTCCGAAGATCAGAATCGTTGAGTCATTGCTGGTCGACATCGTGTCCGCCTTTTCGTCCGTGATGATCTGGTTGATTGTTGAACGGTCGGGGCCGGTTCGCACTCGCTCGGAGCATATCACGGCACAGCGAAAGTCTGAAATGCCTTTGCCGGACTGTATTCAGCTTCCGAAGCGGATTCATGGATCACGGCAGCGAAATGCAGTGTGAATGTTTCTCCGCGTTTGACTTCGATGCGGCTCTTATCGTCTTTGGTGAAGGCATTTCGTCCGAATGGATTCAGCACGATCAGCCCATAGTCCCGTGCGTGACTCCATGACGGACGGAAGTTCTGCGAACCGGACAGCAGAGTCACGCCTGCCCATCCGGCGTTCAGCGGACCGGAGTAGTCACACCAGTCCGCAGTGCTGCCCCATATCTCCGCTTCGTTTCGCCGTGCCGCGCTGTCGAGTATCCGGCCGCCCTGTTTGCGATCTGCGGCAAGCGACGAAGCCACTCGCAGACCCAGCCCCATTTCTTCCTGATCGCCGAACACGACCGATGGTGCCATCGGTCTGAATTCACTCCGGATGTCGATCCTGTATCCATGAGGAACCAGCCGGATGGAATACAGACAAGTCTCCTCGCAGAGTACGTCCGGACCGTCCGGCGTCCGGTACTGATTCAGCACCGCGAAGGATCCTTCGCCGGCCCTTCCAGCAGGCTCCTGGCTGAATCGCAGGTGGTGAGTGTCCGCCTTCAGCCGCCAATAGTCGTGACCGCTGAGATCGCCGAACGACATCCACAGTCCCGGATGCATGTCAGCATGATCCAGCGGGTCCTCGCCCTCACGCGGCGGATGATTGCGCGTCACCTGCAGGCCACTCAGCGTTTTCACATCTGCAAAGTACGGACGAGAGATCTTTTGATCGTCATACACATAACGCGCGATCTCCTTTTCGGCGATCACGATTCCAAGCTCCCCGTCCCGCTGTTCAAATCGGACGCCCGGTTCATCACCGTGAGTGACGGAAGCCGCGGCAAGAATGAAGATCAACAGAAGTCGCATCGGCAAATGATAGACGCGGACGGCCATAAGTTCACTCCGAGGGTTCAAACGCCTTACCACGGAAATCAGCCGACAGTGACAGCTGCCGGCAGGGAATCTCCGGCGTTTCCCGGGCAAAGGCCCGACGCTGGCGCGTTTTGACGTTGTGCATTTCAGGCCCGGTGGGCCGACATATCCCATGCCGGTGGCGTAAGCCACCAGTAAACGAGAATCAAAAACCTAAGGCCTGAAGGGCCGGCACACTGGCGAATGTGTCGGCCCGTCAGGCCTGAATGGCTGTATTTTCTGTATTCCGGTGGCTCACGCCACCGGCTGACGATGTGCCGGGCTTCCAGCCCTGATGAAATGCGCAACTTCAAAACTGCCGCCTCGGGTTGGTGTCAGCGACGAACGAGTGAAGTATAAACCAGCAGCTGTCCACCTTCAGT
>JANNGQ010001330.1:0-2216 GCA_031403975.1 Planctomycetota bacterium | reverse complement strand
AGCAGCGCGTTCATGCGCTCATCCGCGATAAGAGCTTCAAGTCGATTCGGATATATCTTTTCGATGCTTCTGACAACGTCTGCCACGAGGGCATACTTCAGGTACAGCACAGTGATTTGGTTTGAGTCCGCATCGTCGGCGGCAACAACCTGTCCCAGTCCTCCGGAAAAGACTGGGGATCTCATTGGTGTCATGTGGGCTCCGGTCAACTCCTTTACCGGAACGAATTCCTCATCGACAACCTGATCTCCGAATGCAGACGCATCGATCGCAAAATCAATGGAGTACGCAATTGGCCGATCGTCACCAGACGGGATCTGCTCAGCATTCTTTGTTCCTTCAGAGCCTGGGTCGCGATAGCGAATCGTTCCTGAATCGACACGCACTCTATCCTTCGCTCTGCGAAAATGGATGACTTCCCATTCGTCGAAGAACTGTTCGTCGTCCGGTTTCAGGAATCGACGCAACTTCACGGGGTGCCATCGATGAGTCGGATGCAGCCAGAGTTCGTATCGACTTCGAAAATCTGCCGATGCACCGAATTCAAAACTCAGCTTCGCATTCGAGCCATCCCAACTCAGCTGTATTCGTGCCGGATCTTCTCTGTAGTACTGGGACAGGAGAACTCCGTTCGAAGGCCATGTCATTGTGAGCGGAAACACACCGAACAGCGGCCTTGCGCTGACATAGTTCAACGGGTACTCGGCGTGCGGTGCGAATGGTGCCGATGAGATCCCATTGCCGATCAAACTGTGAATTCCCTCCAGTGTGCAGACTTGTCGCTCAGTGTTTTCGACAACCCCATTCACGATGACAGACTCCTGACGCATCCATTCCGCTTTGCTTCGTTGAGCATACTGCATCAGCCGCTCATGCTTGCGACCGTCGCCCCACGGAAAGTGATTTCGGATTTCGTCAGTAAGTCCGCTCGCCATGTGAAACGTCTCCCGTGACATGATGTGAAACCGCTGGTAGGCCGCCTCATGTTCAGCGAATCGAGTCATCAGTTCGTCGAGCGATGGCTTCCGAGAAACGGCTGTTGAACCTGCCGGCGCATCAATGTCGGCATTCGGCCGAACAACGTGATCCGCAGGAGCATCGCTGTCAGGATCAACAGGCAAGCCGTTGGCACTCGTCTGAGTTGATGTCGGAGGGTCGTCATTTTGCCGTACTCGAACATCGAACGAGAGCAATTCCTGTGTGCCGTAATCGGTGAGTCCTTTAATTGTCATCCAGGGTGTTTTGGATGGTGCGGTGATCGTGATGCTGTTCTTGTCGTTGAGTGACGGATGTAAACGAAACCGTGACACACCGAGGTTGCGGAGATCCTGAATCTGGCGATCGACCACTTCGAATTCGGTCTCACGGAGAATTCGCAGTTCCGCTTCAATGTCCTCCGGACCGGATTGCCCCTGACCAGCCTCGGCGATATCCACGTTTCCCTGCTTGGTTCTGATCGCCCCCGCGAGGCTGCGAAGCGCTTCTGCGAATTCCCGGTCGTGCGGCAATTCGAGGACAATTATCGACAGGGCGACCTCGGCAGTTGACTGACGAGCCGACTGGTCGGAGCTGTCCGGCGGATTCGTTGATTGCGGTGACGCAACTTCTTGAGCGGGAATCACTCCCAGTGATGCAGGTAGGCAACACATCAACGCGGTAAGGAGCATTCGGGAATTCACCGAAATATGTTTGTCTGTTGATTCCGCTGATTGAGTCATGGGTATTCTCTGGAGTGATCTATGAGAATGTTCTGGATTGGAGTGGGCCATCTTGATCATCCACGGCGCGATCGATTTGGTGTGCCGGCCCTTCGGGTCTTTTTTGGTCTGTCCATAGGGGTTGGTGGCCGACAGCGGCGAGTCTTCGCGGATCGGCAGCCGTTCGGGGTCGCCGTACACGGTGGCGCTGGAGCTGAAGACAAAGCGCTCGACGCCGTGGCGCTGCATCGCGGCGCACACCGTGAGCAGGCCGCCCAGGTTGTTGGCGTAGTAGGCCAGCGGCTGCGCGGTGGATTCGCCCACCGCCTTGAAGGCCGCAAAGTGCACGCAGGCGTCTATGCGGTGGCGCTGGAACAGCGCTTCCATCGCCGCCCCATCGCAGACGCTGGCGCGCTCGAACACCGGCGTGCGGCCGCCGAGCGCGGCAATGCGATTCAGCACCTCGGGCGCGCTGTTGGAAAAGTCATCGACACCCACCACGTCATGCCCGGCGGCCTG
>JANNGQ010001329.1:0-24444 GCA_031403975.1 Planctomycetota bacterium | reverse complement strand
GTTGTCGATGTCCCAGCCCAGAGCCTTGAACAGCGGATCGATGAACTCACGGCGCGTCTCAGTCTCCCCGTAGCTCGGATGCTCGTAGTCCTTGCGGTTGTCGTTGAATCGCTCAACAAGTTGTCGAACGATGCTGGGCGTGGGCATGGTGGCTCCGGTTTCGATCGCGGGAAGCAATTGCCGCGACTTCACAATATCACTTTCGCCAAGTGAATTGAACCCGGTGATTGCGGCCGAGCTGACCGTAGAATCATCCGTACAATCTGGATTTCGACGATCAACGGACATGGTCCGAGAACTCGGCCGGGCGTCTACTGTCGGTATGATCATGACGGAGCGTATGATCACCGGACAACCATCGCTGTTTTATGCGTGTAGCCCCGAGCAACATCCATGGACTCTGTCAAACTTCAGACACTGATTGACACGTTCTTCACCTGCGACCGGAAGCAGTTGCTGGAGATCTTCGGTGAGATGCTGTCGGCGCTCGAAGCCGAGCAATCGCTGCCGCCCGGGTTGCTGATGTCGCGGAATTATGAGACCGCACAGGCCAATCCGGAGATCCACACGTTGCCCGGTAATCTGAAGGATGCGAGGGATGCCATCTTTCCGTTCTTCTGGGGCACCGACAGCTGGCAGTCGAAGCTGCATCTGGAAAACGTCAAGGGCCCGCCGAATTTTGCATCGCTCGTCGGATCGCTGGCGGCGCTGCTGAAGAATCCCAATCTGTGCGTGGACACGTACTGTCTGCGATCGAATGAGCTGGAGGTCAAGTCGATCACCGCGCTCGCCAATCTGATCTTCTATCACACTCAGTCACCATGGGGCGTATTCACGATCGGTGGTACGATCTCCAATCTGTACGGCGGCAAAATCGGAATCGAAAAGGTTCTGCCGGGCGCGATGAGGACGGGACTGCGGGACGCCCGGCTGGCGGGAATCGTGTCTGAGGCCGGGCATTACTCGAACGCCACGCTGGCCGGATGGCTGGGAATCGGGATTGAGAACCTGCATGCGATTCCGACCGATCGCAGCATGTCGATGCGGCTGGATCTGCTCGAAGCAAAGCTCGATGCTCTGTATCAGCAGAAGACGCTGGTGGCGTTTGTGATTGCGACCTTTGGAACGACCGATGCGTTCGGTGTTGACGATATTGCCGCAATCCGTGAGATCATCGAACGCAAAGCCGCCGAGTACAGAGTCACCAAGCCGCATCTGCACGTCGATGCGGCCGTGGGCTGGGTGAGCTGCTTTCTGACCGATTATGACAGCGTCGAAAATCCGCTGGAAATCAGTCCGGCGACGCTGGCGCTGGTCGTGCAGACTCAGAAAGCCACGGTCGGATTTCGCAGTGCGGATTCCGTTACGATCGACTTCCATAAAATGGGCTGGGGTCATTATCCGTCAAGTGCCTTCATTGTGAATCGCCGCGAAGATCTGGCGAAGCTGGCCCGCACCGTGGAGGACATCCCATACTTCGCGGAAGCCGACTATCGCCATGACCCGGCGCTGTTCACGCTGGAATGTTCGCGGCCGGGCATCGGGCCATATTCGGTGATGGCATCACTCAACGGTATCGGGATGAACGGTTACCGGATGCTGGTGGCTCACAGCATGGAACAGGCGAGGCAGCTCAAGGAACGCATCGAGCAGCTGGAATTCTGCAAAGTACTGAATCTCGACAACGCCGGACCCAGCGTCTGCTGGTGGGTACTGCCTCGCGGGCGGGACGCAAAAAAGATCTTTGATCGCTTCGAGCGGGGCGAACTGTCCGCTGAAGAGGGAACGCAGTACCTGAAGGAAGTCCGTCGCCTGTTCAACAAGCGCGAGGCGACAATGGACCCGGCTCTGGACGCGCGGCTCAGTTTTTCCCGCAGCGTCGGTTACAGTCCGCACGGAATTGGCCTTCCCGGCTGGAAAGCCGTTTTCTTCAACCCCAAAACCGACGCCGCCGTGATCGACCGCATCATCGCGAGTATTGAAGACGTTGCGTAGTGAACCGCAGGGCAGGCTTCCAGCCTGCCGTTGCGCCGCTGGTCAAGGCAGGCTGGAAGCCTGCCCCACAGATTTTGGGGCCGGGAAACAGGCGGAATCTGCCGAGTTGAACACCGCAGTTCCGCCTTTCCGCAGAAGCGCCGCAGCACGGGGTTCGGTGTCCGAAGATTTGCCCGCTGCACCCCGTGAAGCCCTGTTGCCGGTGCATTCAGACAGAGTTACAAACGCGGCGTATCTCCAGGCGGAGATGCTCTGTCCATGTCTGAGGAACGTCATGAAGATCGTTCGCAAACCCAATCGCTGGCTGAGAAAACTATCCCGAGCCGCCGCGCTGGTTTCTCTGGCGATGAGTACGCAGGCGGCACTTTCCGGAGCCACAATTGCGCAGGAAGGTCCGTTCAGCTACGGTCGCGCGCCCAGCGGATCGGCGACGGACGTTGTGGATTCCAATCGCAACGGGCTGGGCATGTCCTTTCGGGGCGGTCATACGGCCGGCAGCACGGTTGGCCGCGACGAGTCAATCACTCACATCGGACTGATGCCCTACGTCAACATCGGCGACGGTTTGCTGTTCGGCGATTCGCGGCTGGTGCGTGCGAATGAAGGCGGGCTGGCCTATAGCTTCGGCGGCGGTTACCGGCATTACATCAGTGACTGGGACGTTGTGATCGGCGGCAACAGTTACTATGACCACGACGACCTTACGGGAGTGGATTTTCAGCAGTGGGGAGCGGGTGCGGAACTCCTGGCGCATCGCTGGGAAGCACGCGGCAACGTCTATCAGACCTACGGCACTACTTTCGATCTGGTCGGTCAGGCAATTGCCCCCGGCAGCGCGGCGTTTGCCGGCAACAACATCACATTCACGCGTGTCGATACTTTTGCGGAAGCGCTGCAGGGTTTCGATGCGGAGGCCGGCTTTCTGCTGCCCGGTGAACTTTTGGAACGGCTCGATGTGCGGGCCTTCGGCGGCGGATATTTCTACGAAGGCGAAAACCTCGACGGCTTCAGCGGCTGGTCGACGCGGCTTCAGGCAGACGTGGGGAAATGGCTGGAACTCGGGCTGAAGGTCACTGACGACAAAATCTTCGCCACGACCGTGGCCTTCAATGCGACGGTTCACTTCGGCGGATTCTCCAGCCAGGAACACACTTCGAAATCGGCCATACAGCGATTCCGAGATCCGGTCCGCCGCAACATGAATATTGCCGTGTCGACGAGCGGGATCGACAATCCCGGGCAGATTGCGACCAACCCGGCGAACGGACTGCCGTTCACGGTGGCTCATGTGAACAGCAATGATGTCATCGGTCCATTCAGCGGCACGGTGGAGGATCCGTTTCAGGCACTGACATCGGGACTCGGGGCGGGAACCGATATCGTGTTCGTGCATGCCGGCAGTCAGTTCGGCGCGGCACCTCAGAACATCGTTTCACTGCTGCCGAATCAAAAGCTGATCGGTGAAGGATTTATCCAGACGAACCGCAATACTCAGACCACTGTTCAGGTCGGAGCACTGGGCAGCACGCTGAATCTGCTTCTGCCGAGCTCACCGACATTTGCGGCGAATCCCGGGTTCCTGCGTCCGATGCTTCTGAACACCGCCGGTGATGCTGTCACGATGGCGAACGGCAGCGAGTTTTCAGGATTCATCATCGACAGTCCGACGGGTAACGGCATTTTCAGCAACGCCGCTTCCAACACGATCATTAACGATGTCAGGATCGTGAATGCAGGCCAATCAGCGATCGCCCTGCTGAACACGACGGACACGACCAGTATCACCAACACGACACTGATTTCGTCGGCCGCGGCGGGCGACGCGACGTTCCGCGTGAGCGGCGGCGATGGTCAGATCAACTTCAGTGACACCGACACGTTTCTGCTGTCCTCCATTACCAGCACATCGGCACAGGAAGCTGTCCTGATCGAAAACATGACCGGCGGTCGCGTCGACATGAGCCGATCATCCGTCACGGCAGACGGCGGCCTGGGAATCGTCATTCAGAACAACACCGGCGGTGCGGCCACGATCGACAATCCGAGCCTCTCGAACGGTTCCGGTTCCGGGATCTCGATTCTGAACAGTGCCGGCACATACAACATCCGCAAGACCAGTACTCAACTGGCGCAGATCACGATCGATAATCCGGCGGCGCAGGGTATCCTCGTCAGCAACATGACCGGTACGGTCAACTTTTCAGACGATCTTCTGATTACCTCCCGCAATGCGGAGGGGATTGACATCGGAACGTCCAGTGGTCGTGTCACGTTGAACGGCGACGTTACAGTGAGCGGACTTGGTGCCGGCATCGGCGCAGAGGCCGGTGTGACTGTGCATGATCAACTGGCCGGAAGCGTTGTCAGCTTCCAGGAAGCGTTGCTGATTCAGGGCACAGGCGGCGGGAGGGCGAGCTTCGGCAGTGGCGTCGTGCTCAGCAACAATGCGGTCGGAAGTAACTTCGCGGTGCTTGGCGGTACCACAGTCGCAGGAACCGACCAGGAGTCGATTCTGATCACCGGAAACAACGGCAGTGCAGCATTTCTGGGCAACACGCTGATTACCGAACGCCTGGTGGAAGGTATTTCGATCCTGAACTCGTCCGGTACGATCAATTTCGGAAATCTGCAGAGTGATGTGACGACCGTGCTGAATGATCTTGTTCCGGCGTCTCAGTCGGCAGCCATCGAGGCAATCGGAAACTCCGCGGATATCCGGTTCCGTGTGGCAGTCATCGACAACGCTCAGGGGAATCTCCCGGGCGGAGCGGGTCTGCATCTCGAGAGCAACACGGGATCACTCGTATTTGACGATGTCGACATTAACTCGATCGATGGTACAGGAGTGTTCGGACTGGACAACACTCTGATCAATATTTCCACCGGCGATATTCTGTCGACAAACGAAACGGCTGTGGACATCGAAAACAGTGGTATCGAGATTAATCTGCTCACAGTCAACAGTTCAGATGCACCGGACTATGGCATCCGGCTGGTGGAAACGAATAAGGTGAACAACAAGACGTTTGTCGTCGATCCGAACACAACCAACGCCGTTCCCGGAGACGGAGGTACAATCTCCGGTGCGAAGGGCAATGGCCTCGATGACGATGCGATCGGAAACATTGAAGATGCAGCGGCCGTGTTTCTGTCCAATGCCGGTCAGGTGAGCCTGCGAGCAATGCTCCTGGATGACAACGAGTTCGGCGTGCATATCCGCAACACGGAAACGGTCCCCGGGCTGGCTGATAGCACAAAGCAGAGTTTTACGCTGGAGACGTCGACAGTGGTTGATTCGGACATACGCGGCCTTGACAGCCGCGATCTGATGGGGCTGGAGATCGACAATTCAACATTCGACAACAACGGCGACAGCACTACGGCAGGTCGTGAGACCATGCTGCTGGATTACACGGTCCGGCTGGATCTGGATACGATCACCCGGTTTGATCAAGCGGACGATCCGTTCCTCGTATTGATCCAGGATACAGACTTCATCAGCAATACCACCGACGTGATCAACATCGGACAGTCGAGTGCCAACGCCAACGGCGCAGCAATTCAGACAGAACTTTACCGCAATACATTTACTGTTTCAGACACATCAGTACCCGCCGGCTCCGGCCTGAATGATGATGCATACATCTTTGACTGGAATGGTCCTGTCCGCGCCTTCATTGAGGGCAATCAGTTCGATATGGTCTCAGTGTTCGAGCAGCAGGCAATCAGCTACCGGACGCGGTCGACCACCGATCAGGTTGAACTGTCGATTCAGAACAATGTGATCAACGTCAGCACGGTCACTCAGAATCTGGGAGCCGTGGATGTTCGTCTGGACGGTCCCGCCATTATGGACACGCTGGACTTCCGGATTGCCGAGAACGACATCACGATTGATGACGGTCTGGGGAATCTGACCTTCGGAGGACGTCCGACGGCCCTCAGGTTCACGCTCGCACAGAATACTGGTATGGCAATCGTCAATAACGATATTGTGTCAGACGCAGACGGTGCTACGGGCATTCAGATCGTCAGGACCGCTGCCAGTTCCGAGTTCCTGATCAATGGCAACCGGATCGGTTTTGCTGACTTCGGCACGTCGCAGGAACGAGGTATTGTCTTCAGTCAGGTCACGGGTGTCGTGAACATCTTCGGCAACGTCAATAACCAGGTTGTCATCCTGCAGAGCGCACTGCCCGGCAACAACTTTGTTGAAGTACCGTTCTTCATGCCGGTCGGCTCGAACAACGGGCAGATCATCGTCAATGGCTTGCTTGTGCCGTAAAACCGGCTCATTGTGAATTGACGTGCGCGATCCGGAAAGACGTTGAGAGCGTGAGTTTGTCCGCCTTGTTTGCAACCTCAAGCGTCAGTTTTGACTTTGCGCATTTCATCAGGGCTGGAAGCCCGGTACATCGTCAGCCGGTGGCGTGAGCCCAATGGCACTCACTTTGGCGGATTCGCCACAGTGTAGAACAGTTGTCTCAACTGTTCCGCCTGCGACCGGATGAACAATTGGGGACAATTGTTCCACAAAGTGAGTGCCATTGAGGCGTCGTCCTCCTGTTGACTGACAAATGCGGGTAAGCAAAATTTCACACTGACAACGGTCGCAAGCGCAAACCCCAGTTCACTTGCAGACGGTCGTCCCAATCTTGGGGCAGGCTTTCGGCCTGCCTCGTTGATTCAAAAACACAGACGATTTTTCACGTCCAGGCAAGTTGGAAGCCTGCCCCACAAGGAATCGCGACTGATCCGACAGTCCCCTTGCAGACTGGTGATCGTCGCATCGCTGATCCGCGGAAATGCGATCGACTTGAGTCCACAGGACTTTTCCGCACATCAGTGATGGCGTCGACGACCTGTTCGGCAACGCCGTGAAAGATCTGCGTAGCCGGATTCGTGAGAATTCGGGGGTGACCGGGTCAGTCCGAAATCTCACGATTTCGGCTACGATTTCATTCCCGCATTTTTCATCGCTGTGAATCCCTCATGGCTTTGCCGATCGGGGCGAATGACAATTCGCCCGGTGTCAATCGCAAAAAGCGAGAACTTGCAGCCAATGCCGGGCCGGACAACGATCAGCATTTCAATGCTTGACACTGGCGGCTCAGCAAATAGTCTGTATGCACACCAACCATTCAGAAGCGGCGAAATCCTCGTTCGCTTTGATATTGCGCTTCTGAATCCGACACGATCCAACCCATCAGACATCGACACGATGTCGAGATTTTCCCCGCCTGCAGGAGTCAAACGCATGACGTCCCTCTGGAGCTCTGTTGCCGTAGTTTCGATTTGCGCGGCCCTGTCGGCAACGGTCTCTGCTGCGGAAACTGTCCGGCTTGAAGTAGGTCCCGTCGGTCAGGCGGATGTCGTTGCCATCCGCACGCGCGATGCGCGTCAGCAACTGATCGTCACGGCTGTGGGCGATGACGGATCAGTCCGGGATGTGACTCGCGAGGTGAGTTGGACCGTTTCTGATCCCGGCGTGCTTGGGATTGATACGACAGGACTGGCCGTTCCTTCCGCGGACGGCGAGAGTACGGTCACGGCGAGTCTCGGAGACAAGACGGCTTCAGCCAGAGTGACGGTCAGCGGTTTTGCCCAGCCGCTGCCGATCAATTTTCGGAATCAGGTCGTTCCGATCTTTACTAAGCTGGGGTGCAACGGCGGCGGCTGCCACGGCAAGTCGGGCGGCCAGAACGGCTTTAAGCTGTCACTGCTGGGATTCGTGCCCGAAGACGATTTCGAGTTTCTGCGTAAGGAATCCCGTGGTCGTCGGATCTTTCCGGCAGTGCCTGAAGCCAGCCTGTTGCTGAAGAAAGCCGTCGGCAGCAGTCCTCATGGAGGCGGCAAACGCATGGAACATGGCAGCTATGAATACGATCTGCTGGTCCAGTGGATCGAACAGGGGATGCCATTCGGCAGCGACAGCGATCCGTTTGTTACGGGCATCCGCTGTATCCCTGAAGCCCGCGTTATGAAGCGCGCGGCCGCGCAGCAGATTGCTGTGATTGCAACCTACAGCGACGGGACCACCGAAGACGTGACTCGCATGGCGCTGTTCGAGCCGAATGAAGCGGAGATGGCTGAGAGCTCGGGAACAGGGCTGGTGAGTACGCTGGATCTGGCAGGTGAAGTTGCCATCATGGCGCGCTATCAGGGACAGGTTGCGACATTCCGGGCCACAATTCCTCTGGGCGCTGACACGTCCAGCATGCCCGCAGCAGTCAACTTTGTGGACACCGCCGTTTTCGGAAAACTGAAGCAGCTGGGTATCCCGGCTTCCGGAGACTGCGACGACGCCACATTCATGCGGCGCGTTTCGCTGGACATTGCCGGCATTTTACCGCTGGAAGATGAGGTTAAGGCATTCCTTGCCGACACGTCGACCGAAAAGCGGAGTCAGCTGATCGACAGACTGCTCGAAAGTTCCGCCTACGCTGACCATTTCTCCAACAAATGGAACTT
Organism: Planctomycetota bacterium; assembly: GCA_031403975.1. Classification (GTDB taxonomy): domain Bacteria; phylum Planctomycetota; class Planctomycetia; order Planctomycetales; family Planctomycetaceae; genus SXXK01. The sequence goes on along the minus strand of JANNGQ010001329.1, from coordinate 15,978 downwards.
CGTGCTGCGAAACAAGAAGGAAGGCGGAGACGATGCTCCGGGGACCATGTTGTTCCATCAATGGCTGTGGAGCAAAGTGTATGACAACACTCCCTACGATCAGTTCGTCCGCGAGATCGTGACGGCCTCCGGAGATCCTCAGATCAATCCGCCTGTCACTTGGTATCGCGATGTCGACAGCATGGAAGAACAGGTCGAAGATACGGCTCAGCTGTTTCTCGGTCTGAGGATTCAATGTGCCCGCTGTCACCATCATCCTTTCGAAAAATGGAGCCAGGATGATTACTACGGCATGGCGGCGTTTTACGGTCGAGTCGGCAAAAAGACGCTCCCCAACGCCTCCGGCACCATGCGCGATCGGCGCGTCTTCCACAATGAAGGCGTGGCAACGGCCAGCAATCCCCGCTCGGGAAAATCTCTGAAACCGACCGGCCTCGGCGCTGAAGCCGCCTACGAAATTGCGGCGGATCGTGATCCCCGGGTTCAGCTTGCCGACTGGATGTCAGATCCGAAGAATCCCTTCTTTGCGAAGTCGCTTGTGAATCGTTACTGGAAGCATTTCTTCAGCCGGGGCATTGTCGAACCGGAAGACGATATGCGGGCCACAAATCCGCCGGCGAATCCGGAGCTGCTGGATGCTCTTGCCGATCACTTCATTAAGTCCGGCTTCGATCTCAAGGATCTTGTCCGCACCATCTGCCGTTCGAGGACTTATCAGCTCAGTGCTCTGCCGAACGAATTCAATGCGAGCGACAAGCAGAATTTCTCGCGCTATTACCCGCGACGCCTGAGTGCGGAAGTGCTCTACGACGCCTTTCATCAGGTCACCGACACGAGTGAGAATTTCGGGGGCATGCCGACGGGAACCAAAGCCATGCAACTGGCGGATGCATCCAGTGCAACCTACTTTCTGCAGGTCTTCGGTCAGCCGAAAGGAGACACCGCGTGCGAATGCGAAAGGAGCATGGATGCGAATCTGGCGCAGAGTCTGCACTTGCTGAATGGTCGCGAGATTCAGGACAAGATCGCCCGCGACGGTGCCCGTACGGCGCGGCTGGCGGCTGATACGGCCCGACCGGATGAGGAACGCATCGGCGAACTTTACCGATGGGTCTTCGCCCGCGGTCCGAATGCTGATGAACAGGAGGTTGCCGTCAGTTACCTCAAACGCCACGCCGACAATGTCCGGGGCGGATACGAAGATATCGTCTGGGCTTTGATCAATACAAAAGAGTTTCAGTTCAACCATTAATATGGTTCCCGCCTACTGTTGTCCTGCCGCTCCGTCGGCAGGGATTCCTACTGTTGCCCTGCCGCTCCGTCGGCAGGGATTCTCCGTCGGAGGAGCGGCGGGCGAACAGTCGTCCGGCCACTCCATCGATCCGCTTCCATCCCGCCTCTAAAGTGCTTCCACCCAGGACCGACCGCATGACCTGGATCCGATTCCTCATCGCTGCGACATTCTTCACCGCGGCGGCATCCGAGACCGTCGCTCAACTGCCTCAGACACGGATCACGTCTGTTTTTCCGTCTGGCGGACAGCAGGGTTCATCGGTCGAGCTGACGGTCGGCGGCGGCACAGATCTCGATGAGCTCGATGCGATGATCTTCGTTCATCCGGGAATCACAGCCGTCCCGAAAGCGGACGCCGCCGGCAACCTCGTCGTTAACACTTTCACGGTGACCGTGGCAAGCGACGTACCTCCCGGCCTTTATGATGTACGGGTCCGCGGACTGTTCGGCATCAGCAATCCGAGAATGTTCAGGGTCGACACTCTGCCTGAAGTCGCCGAAGCAGAACCGAACAACGCCGCTGCCCAGGCAACGCCTGTCACGATGAATACCATTTTCAACGGACGAGCCAACGGCGGAACGGATGTCGACTTCTTCCGCATTCCGGTAACGGCCGGGCAGACACTTGTCATCCGCTCCGAGGCTGCAAGACTCGATTCGCCGATGCAGCCCGTCCTGCAGCTGTTCAGCGTCAACGGTCGCCGGCTTGCGGAATCGCGACGAGTCTTTTCGCAGGAAGCGAGTCTCGTCTGGAAGGCGGCGGCCGATGAAGAACTCATCCTCCGAGTTCAGGATACCGTGTACGGCGGCGGTGATCAGTTCGTGTATCGGCTGGCGTTCGATTCGAGGCCCCTGGTCGACTGGATCAGCCCGGCGTTTGTTGTTGCAAATGCTCCGACGACCGTCACTGTATTCGGCCGGAATCTGCCCGGCGGTCAACCGACGGAAAACAGGCTCGCTGGAAACACCGTGTTTCGTCGGCAGATGATCATCGCTCCGGCGTCCGAACGAATGGCGGTTGGCGGTTCTGCCACGAGCGCATTTGCAGATTCCTGCTGGTGGAACGGTGTGGAAGGTAACCTCGTCCGGGTCGGTCGTGCGGAACGAGCACCCATTTCGGAAGCCGCAGAATCTCCGGATCAGGCCGCGACTGCGCCGTTCGAAGCAACGGGCAGTTTCGCCGAAAGATCGGACGAGGACGTCTTCAGGTTCGACGCAAAGAAAGGCGAATCGTGGATTATCGAGGTGTTTGCACAGAGACTGGGTTCGATTGCTGATCCGCTGCTGATGGTCGAACGCGTTATCAGCAATGCCGACGGGACGGTCACGTTCAATCGTCTCGCGACCGAAGATGATGACAAACAAAACCCGGGCGGAGCCGATCTGCCGACGCTCAGCGATGACCCGTCGATTCGACTGGATATTCCGGAGGACGGAACCTATCGAGTGCGACTTCGAGACCGTTATGCCGATACGCGCGGTGATCCGCGGCTGAGCTACCGATTGTCTGTGCGACAACCGAAGCCTGATTTCAGCCTCGTTGTGTTCGATGCGTTCCCGTCCGCCGATGGAAAAGCTCCTGCCACCAGCGGAGCGGTCAGTCTCCGAAAAGGCGGAAGTTACGAACTGACGGTGTACGCCTATCGCCACGATGGTCACGCGGCAGCGATCCAGCTGACCGCGGAGAGTTTTCTCAGCGGCCTCGGCAATTCTGTTCGGAGAGAAGCATTACCGCTGCCCCCCGGCATCACCTGCCGTCCGTCTGTGATCGGACCCGGTCAGACATCTGCAAAGCTGGTGCTCACAGCCGCGTCGGATGCTGCAGAGCAAATACTTCCGATTCGAATCGCAGGCCAAAGCGGTTCAGGTGAGGCCGCCCTGTCACGCGATGCCCAGGTGGCGACTTTGATTCACGATGCTCTCAACGGACTCCCTCGTACAGCAAGACTGACAGAATCACTTGTCGCCGGAGTGATGAAAGATGAGCAGCCGTTTTCGATTCTTGTCGATCCGGTGACCACCGATTTCAGTCAGGATCAGCAATTGCTCGTTCCGATCCGGATTGCCCGCCGCACGGGCTTTGACGGCAAGGTGGATCTGAGCTTCTATGGAATGCCAGGTGAAGTTGATGCGCCGAACGTTGCGATCGAACCAGGCAAGGACAGCGTGGTGGCCCGGATCTACTTCAAGGAGAACGCCCCCGCATCGACCAACGCGATCCTGGTGCAGGGCACATCCTCAGTTCCGTACCGCCGCAACCCGTGGCAGGCCGACCGTGCGAAAGTCAAAGCGACGGATGCGGATGCAGCCGTCGCTGCACGGCAAGCCGCCGCCGCTGCCGCTGACACCGGTCTGAAGGACGCTCAGCAAAAGGTCGTCGTTCTTACGGAATTGACTAAGAAGCTGACCGAGGAACTGGCTGTTTACGTGGCTCAGCAGCAGACCCTGAGGGATGAGTTTTCAGCGGCTGTTGCCGGACAGCAGAGTTCTCTGAACGCCCTCACAGAAGTTCAGGCACAACTCGCCCTTGTGAAAACCGTGGCAACCAGCACTCCTGAAGAACTGAACGCCGCACTGCAGTCAGTCACGGATGCGTCAGCGGCCGCTGATGTGGCCGTCAGGAACGTGGAAGCCTCCAGCAATGGCGCGGGGGAACTCGCGAAACGGGTTGCCGCCTCGAAAGAACTGGAAGCCGTAAAAACTAAAGAGAAGGCAGACTCCGAAAACGAAATGACCAGACTCGCTCTGGCGGTGGATGCGGCCGGGACGGCATTGACGGTCGCTCAGAAAGATGTCGAAACTGCGACCGCCGCGAAAGCTGCGGCAGACGACTCTCTCAAGAAGGCTGAAGAAGCCTCCAAGCCGAACAATCTCAATGTACGCGCAATCTCTGATCCGCTGGTGATCACAATCCATCCGGCTCCGGCAAAACTGACCGCGGCGGTTCCGGATGCGGGAGCGGTCAAACGAAGTGCCACTCTTGTTGTCAAAGTCACGCTCGCCCGAAAGAACAATTTTACCGGGGCTGTGAAGCTGACACTTGTCATGCCGGACGGCGTCACAGGGCTTGCCGCCGAAGCCGTTGATGTCGCCTCTGATGTGAACGAAGGAACGCTGACCATCACGGCCGCTGCGGACGCAGCAGTCGGAGACCTTGCCAATGTCGTCATCCGCGCGACGGGTGATTTCAACGGCCGTGCTGCTTCAACCGATGTGCCCATTGCAGTGAAGGTGACCGAGTAAAAATGTGCACCGCCACTCCGGGGCGGATCATCTCGCGACGATCCTGAATTTGACGGCATTCTCGAGCGAAGACCGGACTATGTGAGTGAAAACTGAAAGGTGTTGAGAAACCGCTATGATCAAAACGACCTTCGTGATCTGCCTGGCAGCACTGCAGCAGATTCTTCCTGCCATCGCCGATGAATTCAAACCCATTGCGCACGAAGAGCCGTCGCTTGGAAGAGCGGTCGAATTCGAACTCGACGTGCGTCCGATTCTGGAAGCGAACTGCATCGCGTGCCACAATGTCACGACTTCGGAAGGCGAGCTGATTCTGGAGAATATCGAGTCTATCCTGAAGGGCGGGGCGAGTGGTCCGGCGGTCGTGCCTGAGAAACCGGACGAGAGTCTGATTTTCAAGCTGACTCGCCGCGGAGAAGATCCTGTCATGCCGCCGACGCCGAACGATCGGCAGGCGAAAGAGATGACTCCGCAACAACTGGGGATTCTGCGGCAATGGATTGTCGAAGGTGCCAAAGCCGGCAGTGTCGCGGCAACAAAGACGATGAACTGGCAGCCGATCAGCCCGAAGCTGCAGGGCGTTTATTCTCTGGACGTCGACAGTACGGGGCGATTCATCGCTGCAGGCCGCGGCAGTCGTGTCAGCGTCTACGACATGATTCGACGGGAGGTCATTGCGACGCTGATCGATCCGCAAATCAAATTGCCGGGAAGTGAAGAGCCGGCCGGCGCTGCTCATCTGGATTTTGTCCACGCCATCGCATTTCACCCGACCGAACCGATGATTGCAACTTCGGGTTACCGCAACGTGAAACTCTGGCGACGTGATGCCGGGAGCATCGCGTCTGCGATCCCGATTCCGGCCGATGCCCTGGTCTGGGCTGCGAATGCCGACGGAAAAGAGCGGTGTCTGGCGGTTGCCTCTCGCGGAATCGTGATTGTGAATGCTGAGTCAGGCACAGAACGAGGAGTGATCGCGATCGACGGACATGCCGTTTCCGCGCTGTCCGTGTTTTCGACAGAACCGAAGTGGATTCTGGCGGCAACGGGAGATGCACGGATTGTCGTCATCAGAGGAACTGAAATGCAGGTTGCTCATAAATCAGAACCGTTGCCGGCGGCGGTGACCGCTTTGAGCGACGAATTGTCCGGCGGCAGAGTCGCCGCGCTCCTCGCCGACGGCAGCGTGCGACTCCTCGCCGTCGCGGCAGATTCCGGAGCAGTGACAATCACCGGTGAATTAAAATCCGATGCGGGACCGATTCAGAAGATTACTGGTCACGGGTCATCGCTGCTGACCATCGCAGCAGACCGAACGGTACAAAACTGGAAAGTTGAGGATGCAACTCAGACCGGGCGATTCGAATTGCCGGTTGCGGTCACCGGGCTGGATATGGACTCAGCCATCGATCGAGCTGTCTTCGTCCTCGCCGACGGCCAGTCTATGCTGTGGTCAATCAAGGAATCGAAACAGATCGCAGCACTCACTGCTGATCAGACGGCTCAGCGACGGCTCAAACAGTCGGAGCAGATGAAGGCTGTTCGCGATGCCCGGGTCGCCGTGCTCAAGACTCAGATTGATGAGGCCGACAAGGAACTTGTGGCTCAGAAAGAGGCGGAAACAAAGGCAAAGGCCGAAGTCGACAAACAGATTCCGCTTCAGGCAGACGCGAAAACAAAGTTTGACGCCGCGGTCGCGATCACTGCTGCTGCGAAGACGGCCCTCGAAGGTAAAACCGACGACGAGGCTCTCAAGAAGGCCGTGACGGATGCCGAACAGTCGGAAACCAAAGAGAAAGAGATTCTGCAGAAGGCCGATTCAGAGTTGTCTATTGCAAAGAAGTCCGTCGAATTTGCAGTTCAAAGCATTGCGCGGGCTGAACAGCGTGTTGCCGACCGGAAGCTGCAGCACGAAGCGGCGACCGCGGAAGCGACGACCGCCGCTGCCACCGCTGAAGAACTGAAACCGGCCGCTGCACTGCCCGTGACTGCGGCGTTGGCTTCATTGTCGATCGATGGTCGCTACGTCTTCACGGGTGATACGTCGGGAATGGTGCGGCTCTGGAATTCCGTGGACGGAGCGGCGATTGAAGTGCTGCCGGGAACGAAAGTCGGAGCCGCGGTTTCTCTGATGAAACCCGCCGGTGCCGGCGTCATACTGCAGACCGCAGACGGTCGGCTGGTGACTCGCACGGCGTTTCCGGAATGGCAGCTCGCCGGTTTCCTCGGCGGAGCGGAAACCGGCGGGGATTCCGTGTTCGTCGATCGAGTCCTTTCGCTGGCGTTTTCACCGGACGGAACGCTTCTGGCCGTCGGGGGAGGCGAAGCATCGCGTTCTGGTCAATTGACGCTCTGGAATGTTGCAGACGGATCACTTCTCCGCCGGTTTGACGATGCCCACAGCGACACGGTGTACGGGCTGGAGTTTTCCGCCGACGGCAAACTGCTTGCAACCGCAGCAGCGGACAAGTTTGTCAAAGTCTTTGATGTGACCAGCGGTCAGTTCATCCGCTCTTTCGAGGGCCATACGCATCATGTCATGGACGTTTCCTGGAAAGCCGACCGCACCTCTCTGGCCAGCGCCGGAGCGGACAACACAATCAAGATCTGGAATGCCGAGACCGGCGAACAGTCTCGCACGATCAGCACTTATACACGTCAGGTGACGTCGCTGCAGTTCGTGGGCCTGCAGGACATGATTGTCAGCAGCAGCGGTGACAAACGAGTCTTCTTCCACACACCCAGCAACGGCAACCCTGCCCGGGAATTCGGTGGCAACGGCGATTATGTCTACCGGGCTGTCGTTTCCACCGACGGCACTCAGGTCATCTCCGGCGGAGAAGATGGAACTGTCCGGGTCTGGAACGGCGCGGATGCCGCTCAGATCATTACGTTCGCACCGTAGTCCTCCGACACGAATGGTCGGATTTCTCGAACCCTCCCGTAGCTGAAGTCGTGAGACTTCAGTCCGAAGTCTCACGACTCCGGCTGTGTTTCCTGTTGCCGCTCGTCCCGGTCCCGGTTCCCGTCACTGCGGGCGATTTCCGTGTTCCGCGATGACAGTTGTGCGGATGCCGCCGCGGGGCGTGAAGGCCGCTTCAACCTTCATCCAGCGCGGCTGTGTCACTGCAGCAAGGTCATCCAGGATCATGTTGGTCACTCGTTCATAAAAGGCGCCATGATTGCGGTACTGCTGGAGATACAGTTTCAGCGACTTGAGTTCGTAGCAGGCCTTGTCGGCGATGTAGGTAATCGTCAGCGTTCCGAAGTCAGGTTGTCCTGTTTTGGGGCACATCGAAGTGAATTCCGGAGCGATTGTCTCGATCACAAAGTTGCGCTGCGGGAAGGGGTTTTCAAAGGTCTCAAGAACATTGCGGGACGGGTCAGCCATGGAAAAGACGGTCCTTCCGATGCGGGATCTCATAGTGGCAGCAGAATGCGATCCAGAACGTTGACCGCGTTGCCGCAGGATCATACGGCTGTGAAACTCACCTGCAATCGTTGAGCCGACATTCTGATCAGCCCCCCTTGTCTGCGTCGGTCTCTGCTGTCGCCGGGGCTCTGACCGATGTTTCGTAACAGTAGCTGCTTCAACGAGTTATGCGGTCAACTGATTAACTGCGGAAGTCCGGTACGGGGCAGATCAGTCTTGCCAGAATCAACCGTTCCTGTGACGATTCCCCCGCTCCTCGGGGACACGATCCACCTATAGACGCGGTCCGATGCCAACGACTGCTCGACCCGAGGTCAAATCTTCCCACCTCACAATCCCATCGGCCAAAGTCCTTGCAAGACGCCGTTTTCACAACGAAGGCAGAGCGTGGTGTCCCGAACATTTCCGTTCGGGCAATGCCTGTGAAGTACGGTCGTTGCAGCCGCGCTCCCGCTGCACACGCCGTTCGGCCAGTTCTGGTCGATTCACTGATTCTGCTGACGGGACTGTTATTGTCCGGTTGCCAGGCAACACCCAGGACAACGTTTTCCACTGAGCGACCTTCGCACCACACAGTGACGACAAAGCACTTCATAATTCAGAGCGATGTGCGCCTTGAGCGGGACAACGTGCTGGTCGAGGAACTGGAGACTCTGCACGCTCAGGTGTTTGATTCACTGCGACTGCCGGAACAGCGCGATCCCGTCAGTGTCTACCTCTTCAGTGATGAAGCGTCCTATCGTTTCTACATGCACACAACCTGGCGCGACCTGCCGCCGCGGCGAGCCTATTTTGTGGGCACGAATCGCGAACTGGCTGTGTACTCGTTCATCGGTCCGCAGGTGATGGAAGACCTGCGGCACGAGTTCACTCACGGGCTGCTGCATGCCACACTGCAGTCCGTCCCGCTGTGGCTGGACGAGGGTCTGGCTGAGTATTTCGAAGTGAGTGCCTCAACGGCCGGAGCTGCTCACGCGGCACATCTGCGTGAATTGCGCCAGGCAAAGTCGGAGAACTGGAATCCTAATCTTTACCGCCTGGAAATGATCAGCGACTTCCGCGACCTGACTCAGCGCGACTACGCTGAATGCTGGGCCTGGGTGCATTTTATGCTGAACAGTTCCGACGAGGCATCCACGGTCCTTCTGAATTACCTCGAAGATCTGCAGGGCACTAAGACACCGCGCCGGATGCTGACCTCTCTGGAATCCGCCGTCCCCGGCTACTTCAATGACCTGCAGGCCCATGTGACTCAGCTTCAGATCACGCAAGCGCCGAGGGAACGTGCCGCTGCGTTCGGGCAGCCGGACGATGCGGCTGGACGCCGACAGTGAACGCTCGTTGCCGGTGAAACATCGGTCATTGACCCCAAAGTCCTGCTCGGGGGTTTGCCGGACAAATTTCGGCCAATCGCAGGTACACCTCCCGGACTTCGTCAGTCATCTCTTTCGGGACGACGATCTTCAGCACGACGAACTGATCACCACGCTCGGCAGTCCTCGTGTTGCGGACTCCCTTGCCTCGCAGTCTCAGCTTTGCACCGCTGGAAGTTCCCGGGGGAACACTCAGAACGACCGTGCCTTCGCTCAGAGTCGGAACATCGACTTTGGCGCCCATCGCTGCTTCTGCGGGAGTAACCGGCACTTCCACCAGCAGGCTCTGACCCTCGCGTCGGAACCACGGATGCCGTGCGACCCGGACAGTCACCAGGAGATCACCGGCCGTGCCTCCTCCGCTTCCCGGATGGCCCTGTCCGGAAAGGCGGATACTCTGGCCGTCCTCAATCCCCGCCGGAACCTTGAGATTCAGACGTTCGTTCTTTGAACCATACTGGACATTCAGAGAGTGTTCCCCGCCGTCAACGGCCACGATAAACGGCACTGTGATTTCAGCCGTTGCGTCCTGGCCCTTCTGTGCCCGTGGCTGACCGCGGCGACCACCTCCGAACGGATTCTTGCCGCCGCCGAACATTCCGCCAAGAATGTCATCCAGATCGAATGAAGCGCCGCCGCCCCCCTGAAACGGATTGCCACTCGAGCCGGCACCTTTGAAGTCGTGGCCGAACTGGTCGTATTTCTTACGCTTCTCGTCATCGCCGAGCACTTCATAGGCCTCGGTCATCTCAGAGAATTTCTGCTCAGCATCCGAGTCTGCCGGCTTCACATCCGGATGGAACTTCTTCGCCAGCTTTTTGTAAGCCTTGCGGATTTCAGCCTGCGAAGCGGAGCGGGAAACGCCAAGGACTTCGTAGAAATCTCTTTTTGACATGGATTGGAGCGTTGAACAGAAGAGGATTCAGAGACAGACGCGATTGTTCAGGAGAGTCCCCGCCGGTCGGACGGCAACCGACCGGGTCGCAGTGCTGCCAATTGGGCGGAATTCTCTGAATGCCGGACAGGCCGCAAATTGAATGCCGGTAGTCTGGCCGTAATCGGGCTCAGAGAGTACATCACAGGCCGAAACACTTGCATGATTCCGCAAACTCGATTCAATCCTGTTTCGCAGGACGGCTCGCAGTTCGGGCGGCTCCCCTGGGGATTCTGCGGAAAACTAAACCGGCGGCCCGCTTGTTCTGCGCTCGGCGACAAGCCTCCAGGCCCTGTCTTTCGAACACAGTTTATGATTTCGCCGCTCCCCACACTCAACGCCGACGACATGCGGAACTGGCTGCAGCAGCATGTACTGACTGAGGATTTTCGCAACCGGCGAGTCCTCATGATTGTCCCTGATAGTACCCGCACTGCACCGCTGCCCGTGTTGTTTCCGGCCCTGCGGTCGATGCTGCGTCCGGTCACAAAGTCGCTCGATGTGCTCGTCGCACTGGGGACTCATCCCGCTATGCCGCCGGAGAAAATCCGGGCGATGCTGGGTATCGCGGCAGATGATCCGTGCAACGATGTCGGTCTGTTCAACCACGAATGGGATAATCCCGCGGCACTCACCACGATCGGGACGCTGACGGAGAGGGAAACCAGCGAAATCTCCGACGGAGCCCTGTCGCTCGAAGTTCCCGTACGGATCAATCGTCGAATTCTGGAATACGATACAGCGCTGGTTGTCGGGCCCGTGTTCCCTCATGAAGTCGTCGGTTTCAGCGGGGGCAACAAGTACTTCTTTCCCGGCATCTCCGGGCCGGAACTGCTGAACTTCTTTCACTGGCTGGGAGCACTGATCACCAACGTCGGAATCATCGGTGTGCAGGATACCCCGGTCCGGCGCGTCGTCGACCACGCTGCGAAGCTGATTCCGGTCGAGCGCCGTTGTCTGGCATTTGTCGTTGCAGCAGATGCAGCACCGTACGGTATGTTTTACGGAACTCCGGAAGAGGCATGGCGAGGCGCGTCCGAACTGTCCGGTCATGTCCACATCCGGCGGCATCCGCGATCGTATCGTCAAGTGCTGTCGTGTGCACCCGAGATGTACGACGAATTGTGGGTCGCCGGCAAGTGCATGTACAAACTGGAGCCAGTCGTCACCGACGGCGGCGAACTGATCATCTATGCGCCGCACATGAATGAGATCTCGGTCACGCACGGCGGGAACATCGAACGCATCGGTTACCACGTTCGTGACTACTTCACAAAGCAATGGGATCGATTCAGACACATTCCATGGGGCGTCCTGGCACATTCCACCCACGTCCGCGGCACCGGCACGTTTGACAACGGTATTGAGCAGCCTCGAGTGCAGGTGACAGTTGCCTCCCGGATTCCCCGCGAAGTGTGTGAACGCATCAACCTCGGCTATCGCGATCCGGATTCAATCGATGTGGAATCATTCGCCAATCGTCAACACGAAGGAGTACTGCTGGTCCGCAAAGCTGGCGAACACCTCTACAGGTTGAATGACGGCGTTGGTACTCAGCCGTAGCTGGCAACCGTAGCCCGAGCCCATCCGGCTACACCGTGAAGGATTTGTCGCAATGAAACATAAGGGAGTGGGTTTGTAGCTGGAGTCGTGAGACTTCGGAGTCACCCGCTCACCCCGAATTCTCACGAATCCGGCTACAAAACTCCTTCACTGCGTTGCCCATCCGGGCCGCGCGATTCCGGTAACCGCCGACGCGCATCAGCGGATTCTATCCGACCACATGAGCTGCGAATCGCTCGGGCAAGATGTGCCCAAGCTACAGAACGTCAAAACTCTCCGACTGGCTCACCGCCGGCTTTCGTGGCGAGAGATTCGAGCACGCCTTCGTCGATGTTGACAGAAATCGCCCGTACGGAACCGTCCGCGAGCGCAAACTGGACAACTCCGGTATGCGGCGAGCCGATTCCATCCGGGCCGTTCAGATAGGGGCTCTCACTGAATCCGCGGATCGTCGCCTTTCCGCCAGCCAGGTAGGACACATTGGGTTCCGAAGCATCTCCGATCATCAGCGTATTCGACGTACCGTCGGTAATGTCTCGGATCCCAGACTGTCGATCGTAGCCAAAAATACCGGCCTTGGGATCATCGTTCTCCAGACTGGCGGCGTCGGGACCGATTCCGGCAATGCCGACATAGTCTCCAGACGAGGGATTCGTTCTCTGCCCTGACTGGCTTGGATTATGGAACAGTACAACCGCCATCGCACGGGCCTCAGCGTTCGCATCCGTCTCCCAGCCGCTGTCCTTGTCGATACGATTGTAAAGGTTGTTCTGCTCCATGAACGGCAGCAGTGAGTAACACCAGCTCAGCCGTTCGTCCGGTTCGAGATCGTCATTCTCCACCGTTCCTCGGGGGAATGAATTGTACGTGTCGTGATAGTTGTGCATTGCCAAAGCCATCTGCTTCAGATTGTTCTTTGACTGAGTCCTCCTTGCGGCTTCGCGTGCCTGCTGGACCGCGGGAAGCAGCAGTGCGATCAGCACAGGAACGGCAACGCCGGAGGAAACCGCTCCAAACGGATTGGAAGGCACCGATTGCCTTGACGTCGACCCGATGCCGTTCTTCGTGCTGAAGCCGACAGAGACGTTCGGGAACATCGGTTCTGTCACCAGTTCAACAGCCGGGAGGTCTTCCGCTGCGAACGGCATCTGCATTGAACCGCCGGACAGAGTCGGCAGGACCTCCTGCTGCAACAGATTCATCCCCATCGGAGCCCACAGCAGTATCTGCTGATACCCGGGTGCCGGGTCCGTGACCGTGATCGACGAAAATTCCTGCGGCAGTTCCTTCAGTGCCTCAGCGACCTGATCGACCGGTTTCCATGCGGGCAACTTTCCATTTTCACGCTGAGCGAAAGACTGCACCGATGCCGGAGTCAGGCTCGCGACCAGCCACTTGTCTGTGACCATGATGGTCGGGACAAAAGGCATCCCGGACAGATTGAACGAAAAATACTCCCGACCATCCTTGTTTGTCTGCCGCACCGTGAAATGGTCATTGCCGGCTTCGCGCTGGACGACCTCCATCAGTTTTCCAAGTCCCGAAATCAGAATGCCCTTGTCCTTCACACTGACCGCGGCGACGGGAGCAAATCCGATCGGAATCGGCTCAAACAACACACCCGTGAGATCAATCTGCACAAAGGTACCGATTATCGATTGGTGCATTTGGAAAAAGGCGAAACCTTCATGGTTGCGGTGGATGGGGCTATGTATAGCTTGATGGAGGCGCGGTTAGCTGAACTTGCTCCAACGCGCATTGAACGGAATTGTGCCTTGGAGATTAATGGCCGCACCGTACATGCGTGTGCACAATCGGATGACGTGGTGTGGTTTGATTTTAATGAAATATGTAATACGCATCGTGCCGCGCAAGACTATCTGGAGCTGGCCAGGAATTATCATACCGTGCTGGTTTCTGCCATTCCAAAAATGGGCGAGGCGCATGAGAGTGCGGCAAAACGTTTTATGCATATGATCGACGCATTTTATGATCACCATGTAAAACTGGTTGCCACGGCTGAAGCTCCACCGCAGGGTCTATATCACGGTCGCCACTTGGCCGGAGTTTTTGATCGCACCGTGAGCCGGTTAATTGAAATGAATACGCGGGATTATCTGGCGTTGCCACACAAGCTGTAATACCAGGGGTGTCAGGGTCGGCTACGGATAATTATTCACACTGTGACAAGTATATCTCACGCCACCACGCGACGCGGGTGCAGCAGATTCTCAACCTTAATGAACAGTTCACTACGGACCACGGGCTTACTGATAAAATCGTTTGCCCCCAGCTTGGTTAGCCAGAATTGCTCGGTGGGTTGCTCAGTGGCGCTGATGATCACGATGGGTATGGCATGGGTGCCGGGGTCTTTGCGGATTTTCCGGGTTGCCTGAAAGCCGTTTAAGCCAGGCATGATCACGTCCATAAGGATTAAATCGGGGCGATGGGCCTTGGCCAGCTCAATTGCAGACATACCGTCATAGGCCTCCATGACACGGTAACCGTCTTGTTCCAGTATAGTGCGTAGGCTGTGTACGACGGTCCGAGAGTCGTCAACTACCAGGATTTTGACCACCCGGGTTTTCGGTTGACGCTGTTTAAGACGTCGTTCCTGACCAGGACGCTTGGTAAACAAACTTCGTAGCGACAGTCGTTCCATACTTTATTTACCTCGGTTAGCTCACTCAGCGGTGAGATTATACATTTTTGTCGGTTTACTACCTGTTTACGGCTTCAAACTTTGCGTTTTTGTGAAGCCGTTATCATTCCGGGTGATTTGTGGTAAACCATGCACTGTTTCAAAGTAGCAATAAACCGCAGCTTGTGGAACACGAAATTTGTAAAACATTGCAAAATCTGTTGGCAATGTATCAAGGGATGCACCCTATAAATCACGAAACTATCACAACGGCGCCGGATGATATTGAAATTCGAATGGACGACTCACGACCACACACAAGCGAGGGCGATTCAAGGCCGATCTAAGGTTTACTTTTATGCATAAAATTGACACCAGGAGAAGCATTTTTGCATCACTATACTGTGCTATTCAAGATTTGAACGAAATGGCGCAGTGCGCTAGGGTAGGCCAGATGAAGGGTGATATCAACAATGACAATGCATAACTACACGGCATTTTCGCTGGCACGTCTGCCACGCATCGAATTTGGTTGCGGTGTATTCCATAAATTAGGCGGTTTAGCGGCGGGTTATGGTAAGCAGGTGTTACTGGTGACAGGTCATCGATCACTGCAAACCAGTATCTATTGGCCTGAATTGCAGCAACAAATGGCGCAACATCAGCTGGATTGGCTGCACTGTACCGTAACAGGCGAACCTTCTCCGCAGTGGGTGGATGATACGGTTCGTGAATTTTCGCCACAGGTCATCGATGTGGTGATCGGTATTGGTGGCGGTAGTGTCTTGGATGCAGCCAAAGCGGTGGCAGGGCTGTTGCGAGTGCAGCGCAGTGTGATGGATTATCTGGAGGGGGTGGGCCCGCAGTTGGTGTATAGCGGACCGAGCGTACCCTTTATTGCGGTGCCTACTACTGCTGGCACCGGCAGTGAGGCCACCAAGAATGCGGTATTGAGCGTACAGGGCCCTGCTGGGTTTAAAAAATCGTTTCGACATGACAAGCTAGTGGCGGAATATGCGGTGGTTGATCCCAATTTATTGGCGTCGTGCAGCCAGCCATTGATTGCCGCCAATGGCATGGATGCACTCACCCAATTGTTGGAATCCTATGTGTCCACCGGTGCCAATGTTTTCACCGACGCATTGGTGATTAGCGGGTTACGTGCCGTACGCGATGGTCTGTTACCGTGGTATCGGGATGGCGCCACCGCTGGCGCGGCGCAGGAAAAAATGGCCTATGCGGCGTTGTTATCCGGGATTACC
Organism: Planctomycetota bacterium; assembly: GCA_031403975.1. Classification (GTDB taxonomy): domain Bacteria; phylum Planctomycetota; class Planctomycetia; order Planctomycetales; family Planctomycetaceae; genus SXXK01. The sequence continues at coordinate 236 of JANNGQ010001329.1, read as the reverse complement.
CTGGCACAGACCGGCTTGGGTTCGGTACATGGCCTTGCCTCACCGTTGGGGGCCTTTTATCCGATACCACATGGTGTTGTGTGTGGGAGCTTGGTCGCCGCCGCGACGCAGATCAATATCGAAGCGATGTTGGCGCGTGAACCGGATAATATTGCCTTGGATAAATACGCACGTGTCGGCGAGGTGTTATGTGAGCGTCGTTATCCGACACGTGAAGCGGCACGGGCTGCGTTGCT
>JANNGQ010001328.1:0-2082 GCA_031403975.1 Planctomycetota bacterium | reverse complement strand
CGGCATTCCTGTGCGTGAGTGCCGCCTGCTGCCCTACGACTTCTACATTGCTGACGAAGTTTTCTTCACCAGCACTCCCTACTGCATCATGCCGGCGACTCGGTTCAACGGATTGCCTGTGGCCGACGGTCGGGTCGGTCTCGTCACGAAACGCCTGCTGGCGGCGTGGAGCACACGAGTCGGCATGGATATCATCGCTCAGGCTCAACGACAACTGGTTGAGTGCGAGGGCGAGTGAAACAATGAGTGAGCCCACAATTCAAAGTCTGTTTGACCTGTCTGGGCGGGTCGCGCTGATTACCGGCGGTTCGGGATATCTGGGCCGGTCTTTGTCGCGGGCACTTGCCGAAGCGGGTGCGACCGTCATGATCGGGAGTCGAGATCGGATCCGCGCCCAGAGTGTCGTTGATGAATTGCCGTCGCCCGGCGGCGCGCGACATTTGGCTGTTGTCCTGGATCAGCTCAATGAAACATCTCTGAACGAAGGCTTTGACTCGGCCGTGGCGGCGGCGGGGCAGTTGGATATCCTGATCAACAACGGTCAGCAGGGGCACCCGCTCGACCTTACCAACGTGACGGCGGAGGGATTCAACCAGGATCTGCAGAACGCGACCGGCTACTTTCTGCTGGCTCGCCGCCTGCGAAACCACGTGGTTGGTCGAGGCGCACCGGGATCAATCGTGATGATCGGGTCGATGTATGGCGTGGTCGGATCGTACCCCGACGCCTACGATGGCATCTGTGCCGCCAGCCCGGTTCAGTACCACACGCTCAAGGGCGGCATCGTTCACATGACAAGACATCTGGCCGTCTATTGGGCAAAGGACAACGTGCGCGTGAACTGCCTCAGCCCCGGTCCCTTTCCGTCCGAGAAGGCTCCCCAGCAGATGGTGGAACGTCTCAAACTGAAGAGTCCGATGGGTCGCATGGGTGCGCCGCACGAACTGAAGGGTCCGTTGCTGATGCTCGTCAGCGATGCGGGGAGTTATGTCACCGGCCAGAATCTGCTCGTCGATGGAGGCTGGACGACGTGGTAAGACGATCGGCAGCTGCTCACACTGATCCGAAGCGTCAGCGAGGGATTCAGGCCTCGGTTTGTCGCTCACGCATCGGGTTAGTAGCGGCGAAACAACCAGGGATAATCGCGATGAATGCAACTGTTCGAGTCCCGCTGATGATTGTCATTTCACTGCTGTCACCGGCTCTGTCCGACGCTGCTGAGGAATTCAGGCGCATTACGCTGGAGACAGCGACGCGCGAGCAGTGCCTGCAAGTCCTTCGAAGCGGATTGCAGGGCGAGGAATTCTGGCCGGCCATGCATGCCGCGGAAGGGCTGACGCTGGGAGGCCGCGGCAGGGAAGTCATCGATTTCCTGAAGCCGAAGCTGATGATCGAGACTGACGATCAGCATCGGTGCGGGCTCGCGCGTGAGATAGTCCGAGCCGGCGATCGCTCGGCCGTTCCTGTGATGCTCAACATCCTCGCGGGAGAAAACAAGTATGGACTCGTCCACGCGGCCGAGAGTCTCTTCAAGGTGTTCGAGATCGGCAATGGCCAGGCCCTGCGACTCGCGCATGCTCAGAACGACAACCTCAAGCTGAAACTGATGGCAGCCGGAGCCCTGGTACGATCCGGAGATGCGGCGGCATTGCAGACCGTGCAAGACCTGCTTGGCGACGACGATCCCGGGAATTCTGCCATCGCCGCGTGGGTGCTCGGACAGATCGGAGACAGCCGCGATATCCCGCGGCTGACAGCGCAGTCGGTTCGCTGTCCGGATGCGGCGACACGAGCAAACTTTGAACATGCACTCGCCGTCCTCGGCGATCAGGCCGGACTCAGCGCACTCCTGCAGAACCTGACGAGCAGCGACAATGCTATTCGCACCTACGCGGCCACTTTTGCGGGTGACGCACGAGCCGTCACCGCGGTCGACCGATTGAAGGCGATGCTGAAAGATCCGTTCCCTGATGCTCGCATTCGCGCTGCACAGTCACTGCTGGTACTGGCGGGTCCGGCGATGCTTCCGTTCCAGGTGCAGGCCAGTGTCAGGATTGGTACAGCGTGGCGGCAGCCTTCTGG
>JANNGQ010001327.1:0-6183 GCA_031403975.1 Planctomycetota bacterium | reverse complement strand
TGCAGGAGTAATTCGCATGGCCGATTCACCGGAAGAGATTCGTGAGCAGATGGAAGAGACCAAGTCGCAGCTCACGAATAAGCTGGAGTCTCTGGAGCATCAGGTGTCAGAAACCGTTCAATCGACGGGCTCCGCTGTGACGGCCACCGTGGGCGCTGTGCAGGAGACTGTTGAGACGGTGACCGGTGCCGTTCAAGATGCGCTGCACTCTGTCGGCAGAGCGTTCGATCTGCAACAGCACATGCAGACTCATCCGTGGTTTGTGCTCGGCGGGTCGGTCGTGCTGGGCTACATGGCCGCCGAACTTCTGGAGGCTTCGGCGAAGTCGGGTCAGTGGCAGAATCCGGCTTCTCGACCGCGGTCCGCTATGGACAATCCGGGATATCGAAACGGCAACGCAGCCGGATTCGCCGCCACGGGATCGGCCACTACTCACGCAGCTGCAAACACGAATTCGCCGTGGCAGCAGCTGACCAGTGCCGCCACGGCTGCCGTCATCAGCATCATCGAAGACGCCGCCGCTCGGGTCGTGCCCGAAGTGACCGACTACCTAAACCGAAAAATCAGTTCGCTGCATTCCAGCGGTGCCGTATCTGCGCCGCGTGCGGAATTGCAGCAAGCCATGTCGAGAGCTTCCTCTCGCTGAGCGCGTGAAGACCGCAAACACCTGCGCGAGCGTGTTGCAGGGCATGCGAAATACGCCTTCACCAATGAAGCCCTTTAACGCAGTGCGGCGTTCGAGTTCGGAGAACTGGTTCTTACGGCTTGGCACACTCCCGGCCAAACGCCGGAGCAGATGTCGTATGTCATCGGCGAAAAGAGGTTCATCGTGAAATGAAGTGCCCTGTGAATGGAACAGCATTTTACGTATCGCCGATTGCGATTCAGTCCCGACGGGACGGTCCCTGCGCGCCGGGATAGCCACGGGCGCGAGCCCGTGGAGCGGAATCGACAATTACGGTCAGTCCCGCATGGACGACAGGAACCGTGTGGACAAACTCGCGCTCTCAAGTTCTATCCAGATCACGCGCTTCATTTCATGATGAGCGCGAAAAGAATCACACCGCGAGGGCCTGGGGAGTCTTCAGCGGCGACTCGCTCTCTTCCTCCAGACCGACTGCACGCAGTGTGCAGGTTAGCTCGTTGGGAGAATGAAACCCTGGCACAACGCCGGACTCCCGCTCGGAGAACTCGATCAGCTGACGGTCCTGGCCACGCCTGGTCGCCCTTTCTGGTCGGCGGGTTACGGCCCCAAAGTGCAACTGGCCGGGATCCATCACAATCCCACGCCGGGACCATCCGGCTCTGAGTTTCTGTATGGGCATGTCTGGGTCACGATCAGCTGGGCGGTCGTGCATCCGACGTGGGGCTGCATCGGACTGCCGCTGCTGGGACTGATGTATGTTCGCCGGAAGGATCTACAGATCCTGGAGAATCTGAAGCTGACCAAACTCGTCAATTAAGTTAGACTGTTGTCAGAAAGTACAGTGAATGAGTGAAGACCGCAAAAACCTGCGCGAGCGTTGCAGGGCAAGCGAAATACGACTTGACCCATGAAGCCCTTTAACGCAGTGCAGCGTTCGAGTTCGGCGAACTGGTCCTTACGGCCTGGCACACTCCTGGCCAAACGTCGGAGCATATGTCGTATGTCGTCGGCGAGGGCTTTCGTTATGTTTTCACGCGACATGAATTGAACCTCGCGGACGCTTCGGGTTGGTGTTCATCGACGACAAAGTGAGTGCCATTGAGCGCTAGCCCCGTGGAGCTGAATCAACAATCACGGTCAGTCCCACAGGGACGACATGAGCCGCGTGGACATACTCGCCCTCTCAATTTCTATACAGATCACGCACTTCATTTCATGATGAGCGCGAAAAGAATCACACCGCGAGGGCCTGGGGGAGTCTTCAGCGGCGACTCGCTCTCTTCCTCCGGACCGACTGCACGAAGTGAGCAGGTTACCTCGTTGGGAGAATGAAACCCCGGAACAACGCCGGACTCCCGCTCTGAGAACTCGATCAGCCGACGGTCCTGGCCATGCCTGGTCGCCCTGTCTGGTCGGCGGGCTGCTGGCCCGCATCAATAGAATCGTCCGGCGCAGGTCAGAAACCCGTGCCGGACGATTGCTGATTCACACTCGAAGACGAAAGGTCGTCGCACGAGTTGCGGAGGTGCCCGGTGAATCCCTTACCGATGCATCGCTTCAGTCATCCTGGGAGTTCATCGCCACGATGATCGTCCATGCCGGCCGCGACGACCGTGATGATGGCCACAGGGATCGCAGCAGCGCCGGCCGTGAAAGGATGCGGTGTGAAACGCAGTATTTCCGCCATAAGAGTAACCACTCGTGTCGGCCTGACTCGCGTAGTCACCGATCATGTTGTTGCTGTCGCCGGGCATTGCACCGGATTCGCCGTAGCTCGGTCGACCAACGGAATGGGAAATCTGGTCGGAATTTGACTGTCCGCCGTTGAATGTGCCGCTGCCATTACGAACACCGTTCTGCAACGAAAGCCTGACGTTCCTCGTATACAGCCGACCGTCTCTCTCGTAAATGATCGGCGTATCCGAATTCGAGTTGAATCGGTCCAGATCGGAATTGAAGCCGTCCGCATTGGAATACGTTCGGCCATTGAATCCAATGATCCGGTCGCCTGCTCGCAGGCCAATCCTTCCTGCAGCGCTGTTCGGCAGGGCCTGCTGAACAACTAATCCATTGGTGACGCCGGAATCGAAAGTAACACCGAATGCGTCCCGGTTGGCATGTACATTCGGTCCTCGCCCGCTGTTCGTATTGACGCCACCTTGCAAGCGGTTTCCATTAACGTCGGCGTCGAGTTGTGACCTGACATTGACGTCGGCGTTGTTCGTAGCGCCTGCTGCCGCGCTGTCGCCATTGAGCTGCACGTCAGCGCGTGTTCCATCCGCGTTGATTTGGGCGTCAGCGCGAGTCCCATCAGCATTGAGTTCACCTCCGGCCTGAGTCTGGCTGGATTGAACGCCAGCATTCGCCCCGATGCGGTTTGCGTCGGCCTTCGGGTCCAGATTGACGCCTGCATTGGCATCCACCCTGGCACCTGGTGCCGCGGCCGCAGCTGCATTGGCATTGTCCTGCCCAATGTTCGCATTGACGCCGGCAGCGGCACCCGTTTCAACGTCTTGTCCGGATGCGACACCCGCGAGCGATAATCCCATTGCTGCCCATGTCAATGAACTACGTACCATTCGTTCGACTACCATCATAAGTCTCCCTCTTTAGAACCAGTGACAGGAACTGCCAGCCGCGCCGTGACGAACCATCCGTCAGCAATGCACGCAGCCTGCGTCAGATCCCGTCTCAACGAAATCCAGCATCTCTTGAGTGCTACGACCGAAGTCGTGCGAGCGGCTTGAAGCAAGAACTCGCAAACAGTGTGCCGCGCGAAAGATGCGGCGAATCGCTCGCTGGATACATCAAGAATGCGGCATCGCGCGGGCGCTTTGGTCGGCCTTCTGCCCGGGTGGTCGTTGAACGACCGTATCCATCCGGTGCGATCTTCGTCCAACGCAGCCAAGCTCACCGGAGCCTCGGTGTTCGGTCTTGAGATTGCCCACGATGTCCGTCAGCAATAACGTGAGCGGCCAACCCAAGGCTGGCACCCCATACAAGATGGGCAACGATCATCAGTGCGTTCCGTTCCGGTGTTTCATCGACAACGGAACGGTAAAGCCCAGTCACAGGCAACCAGCCAAGGTAGCTAGTGGTCCAGACGCCTAACCCGTAAATGCATCCTGAAGTCATGGCATCGACGGCAGAATTTGCTCGGCACAACGGACCGTATAGAGCACCAGCACTGGCACCAAATGCAAAATGATTCACAGCCGTCAAAGCGAGTTCTTCCTCCCGCGACAGTTCGTCGTCCAGGTCGACCGCTCGCAGGGCGTTTTGTGTGATCTGAACGGGCGGAAGCGGATCCTGACTTCGCCGAGGAAGATGGCGTTTGCCGGCAATCATCACAGCCGTCATCGGCAGCGTTGCCATTAATCCTGCAATCGCCCCCGCCAGGCAGCGCCCTGCTTGCTGTGACATGTGTGCACCTCCATCAAGAAACAAAACCGAGTGGAACAGCCGCCTGAACAGCAAGAGGCATGCCGAGGTATCAAGTGGCACTTAAATTGCTTCTCATCACGGAGCGGCACGTCGAGCCGCCCGGAATGAGTCGTAGTCACGCTGGACCACGTGCACCGTCAGGAGAAGTGTTGATGCGTAAACTGCTGAAGGACCCATTGTTGATGGGGGCAAACCGCCAAACTTGACGGCGCATGCCGCAACCAGCGAAGCCTGTAGGCCTTTTGGGACACATTCCTGATGTCAACAACCCCGCTGTCTTCGACTGCGAAGAGAAACATTGAAGCCATCGCCCAGGTGGAGCAGGAATTGCACGGACGCCGTTCGCGGGTGGAGAAAACCGGAGACTGGATCGCAAGCTTTTTTGGGAGCCTTTGGTTCATCACTGCCCATGTCGTGTTCCTGACGGTCTGGATCGTGCTGAATGTACAGAGTCCGCGCGACCTGCCGGCGTTTGACCCGTATCCGTTTCCTTTCCTGGGTGTCGTCGTCGGAATCGAGTTCATTTTTCTGACGACGTTTGTGCTGATGAACCAGAACCTTCAATCCAGGCGGCAGGAACATTGGGGACACTTGACCCTGCAAATCTGCTTGTTGTCCGAACAGGAGATTACCAGGAACATGCAGATGCTGCAGTCGATCTGCACGAACATGGGATTGCAGAAATCCACTGCGGATCAGGAACTCAGGGACATGAGTCAGACGACGCAGGTGACCGCATTAGTAGAGGAGATAGAAAGGGCTCGGGAGGCTGGGGAAACGCTGTTCGAGGATAACGGGCAGCCTCCTGCCTGAACCCCAGTGACACGGGCATCCACGACTCGCTCCGAAATCCGCTCAAGATCGAAGTGTGTAATCGTTTTCCGAAGCAGGGAATCATCCGGCAGTCTCGGCCCGCGTTCCCCGGCTTTCAGCGAATTCTGGCTGTCGTTAAATGGCATGTGATGTGCTCCTGAGGTCATGGTGTCTCCAGAATAGGTTTCTGCGTTTCTGAAAAGGATCGATGCAATGACCGACGTTTCTAAGAATGTAAAAAAAGCAGTCGAGAAGACCGCGGCAGCCGCCAAAAGTGCGACCGACGCGACCGCGGATGCTGCAGGAAAAGCCGCCAGAAAAACTGGCGACGCCCTGAAGAATGCGGGGCAGAAGCTGAAGGACACCGGCAAATAGCAGCTGCGAACCGAGGTGGCTTGAAGCGTTGCGATTCAGGATATTGTCTCTGCATCTCAGCATCAGGAGTTTCCAGTCCCGTACTCGATGGTCGCATCGGATTCGAGACCTGCAGAAAGCGGCAATTCTGTTTTGGCCTCACGGACGGCTGATCGCGATGACTTCCCTTAACGCTGAGGGCAAAGTCAATTGCCGTCAGCCGTTCCTGCATTCTCTCTGGCTGCTTTGAGATTGGCCCCCCTTACTAAGAGATTCGGCCGTGCACAGCACACCACTCATCGAGCCGGAACTGATCGATAAGCGATTCGGGATGCCCGATGAAGCTCCAGGGCTCGCCCAGGTCACGTTCCTGGCACACCTGATGGACAGCGCGATTGAGATACCAGGATTGAGAATACGCATCGGGCTGGACGCGATTCTGGGACTGCTTCCGGGAGCCGGCGATCTCGCTTCGTCATTCGTTTCTCTGTATATCCTGCAGGTAGCCCATCGACGGGGCGTATCCCGCCTGACACTGATACAAATGGCTTTTAATGTCCTCGTCGACTGGCTGGTTGGATCCATCCCGCTGGCCGGGGATGCTTTTGACATCTTCTGGAAATCTAATCAGAAGAATGTTCATTTGTTGCTGCAGCATGAAGGCACTCCTGCGAGTGGCCGTCGCAGCAAAACAGGAGACTGGTTGTTTTTCGGTATGCTGATCACGATTCTGGTGACGGTTCTGGCTGGTAGCCTGTCGATCACATATTTCATTGCCTCGCAGCTGACTGGCTGGATGATGGCGGATTAGAAACAAACTGTCTCGGGCAGCGGCCGAAATGAAGTCGCGGTGCAAAAAAAACCGCTGGATCCCCATGAATCCAGCGGTCTCACTGTGCATTGATCTGATCAATGTGCGAGGACTC
>JANNGQ010001326.1:0-7652 GCA_031403975.1 Planctomycetota bacterium | reverse complement strand
ATTGCTGTGATCCGGCGGATATCGAGTGGTTTGACGGTGCCGCGAGGCTGGGTATGAAATTATCGTCATCCGGCATTCTGCACGAACGCGACCTGCAGACCACCGGCGGTGGCCACTCATGGCACTATTTCAATCGCATGGCCGAACCGGCGCTGAAGCACATCGCAGCGAGTCTGCAGAAAGTCGACAAGTCTGCGCCCTGAAATGATCTCCGGGATGGCAGCCTGCGACACACTTCAGCGCAATTCTGCGGATTCCGATTGTCCGGCGATCTCTGCGGTGACCTCGGACGGGTCCAGCAGAAAATCCCGCATTGCTTCTTCGGTCGTGAACAGCCAGATGCGTTTGCGGAAAACCGCGGCAAACTGCAGTTGGCCTTCGACCCGTTCACCGTCATTCAGCAGCGTCATCGCGCACGCTCCATCGAGCATCGGCCAGTATTTTGCCGGCTGCGACAGGAATTGCTGTTTGTGACCTTCCGTGCGGAAGTACAACAGACGACCTCGATAATCCAGCTGGCGTGACGGCAATCCGGGGACCAGTTCTCGGTCCTCGACGGCACTCACCAGACAAGTGCCTCCGAATGCCGCAACGATCTTCGGCCCGTTCCTCGTCTTGAGCATCTCTTTGCTCGTTGACGAAGACTGCCGTTCCTGCGGCACCCGTGACTCAGCCGTTTCCGTTTCGGCAATCGGATTGCCTGACAGCGTTGAGATTGACCGGACATTCGAGCGTCGACCTGGTGCTGCAGCTTCATGTGTGATCGGCTCAAACTCCAGTTCCGCGCGTTGTGGTGCGACGGTGTGTGAGTTTGATGCCGGCGGACGGGAGGAGGCCACCCGTTGAGCTGCTGTGGCCGCCGGATTTCGCACCGCTGTGATTTTGTCTAACTTCGGTACGAGGGCTTCCGCAGTCTGAAATCCTGATATGCGTTCGATGATCTGCAGATCCGGAGACACAACAAGAATTGCCGGCAGACCCTTGATCCCCAGTTCGGAAACCAGATCCTTATGCTGATCCGCATCGACGCGAACGGGAACGAATTGATCCGAGATCCTTGCCACGACGGCTGGATCCGTAAACGTCGTCTTTTCCATCCGTTTACAGTACGCGCACCAGGGTGCAGTGAACTCCAGCAGCACGGGCTTTCCGGCGGCAGCGGCCTCGCGGAGCGAGCCCTCAATATCGGTTGACCACTCAAGCTCATCAGCCGCAATGAGAGCAGAGGGCAGAGCCAGCGCGGACGCAGCAGCCAGCATCAGTACAGACAAACGACAGACAATCGCAGACATGATCGGCACTCAGATTCACGGATGTGAAGCGGCTTGAACACATCTCGTTTATCGGACAGAGATTGGCCGATTCGTGCGGAACTTGTGCGCTTTTGAAATCATACATGGCAAAGACGGAACAGACGGAATCCCGCCGCAGACAGCCATCCTGGCAGGCGGTCAGCCTTGAATGGCTGACTTTGCCGTTCATGTCATGACGCACCGGCCTTTCATCGCCTGCCTGCGATCTGAACGGCGGAATTCGCCGATCGGCAGGCGTTCATTGATGGTCACCGGATGGCGAGGTCTGTGTCGGGCAGGAGCGAGTGGATTAGACTCCGGGCAGAAGCAGATTTCAGGTTCAGCGTCTTGCAATCGGACAGGAACTCACCATGCGCAGCATTGCCGTGATGAATCAGAAAGGCGGCGTCGGCAAGACGACTTCCAGTGTCAATCTTGCGGCAGCGCTGGCTCGGGAAGGTCGGCGTGTCTGTCTGCTGGATCTTGATCCGCAGGGACATGCGTCGTTGCATGTGGGCGTGGACGCCGGGCCAGAAATGCCGACCGTTTACGACGTGTTTACACAGCAGACCACACTGGATGAAACGCGCCAACTGGTCGGCGAAAACCTCTCACTGATACCAGCGAACATTAACCTCGCCGCAACGGAAGTTGAGTTGGCGGGGGTTCAGGGCCGTGAGTTTTTTCTGCGCAATGCAATGCAGCACTGGAAGGAACAGAACCGGTTTGACTATGTCATCATCGACTGTCCTCCATCGCTGGGCATTCTGACAGTCAACGCGCTGACGGCCGTCGGCGAAGTCTTCATTCCGCTGCAGCCGCATTTCTTCGCACTGCAGGGATTGTCAAAGTTGTTCGAGACCACAGCGCTTGTCACGCGGCGGCTGAATCGGGAGTTGCGGGTGACCGGTGTGATGATGTGCCTGTTCGAATCAGGAACACGTCTGGCCGCCGACGTCACTGAAGATCTGAAGATGTTCCTGCAGTCCAGTGACCGCGACACGCCATGGGCCACGGCTCGCATCTTCCGTACGAGGATCCGCCGCAACATTAAACTGGCGGAAGCCCCGAGTTTCGGGCAAACCATTTTCGACTACGCTCCGACATGCCCCGGATCTGTGGATTACATCGCATTGGGGCAGGAAATCATGGCGATGGAGGCGACCGCAGCGGGGCAGTTGCAGCCGTTGGTGTCCGGCAGTGCAAGGGCCGCGTGAATCATCGTTGTCCCTGCCGGACGAAGGTTGCGAGGGGTCATCGGGTGGGTCGGAGACCCGAACTGCGATACGAAGATCGCGGACGTTCGGAAAAGGAGTTCCTGCCGGTTGCATTGGCCGGCGGAATCTGGAGCATGTTGACTTTCATCCCTGGCGGGGCTCCCCGTCGGTTTTTTCAGTTCTCCCGAAGCACCGCACCGCACTATGTCCATCGGTCGAAAAGTGTCCGGCGAACTTAAGATTCGGCAGAAGCTGGGAAAGTACCGGATTGAAAAAAAACTGGGCACCGGCGGTTTTGCCTCCGTGTACCAGGCAATGGACACTGTGCAAGGGATTCGAGTCGCCATCAAAGTGCCTCATGCCCAGTACATAACCGACGCGGTGCTGTCGGATTTCCGCAAAGAAATCCGCACGACAGCACCTCTGGAACACGACAATATTCTGCCGATCAAGGATGCCAGCATTATCGAAGAACGGCTGGTTGTCGTCTTTCCGCTGGGAGAAGAAACACTCCAGCAGCGAATGACTCGCCGCCTGTCGGTCGAGAGTTCTTTCGAAATTGCGGAACAGATTCTGCGTGCGACCGCGATGGCTCATTCTCACCATGTGATTCATTGCGACATCAAGCCGGAGAACGTTATTGTGTTCACTGGCAACCGAGTTCGTCTGGCCGACTTCGGGATTGCGAAAGTCTCGCAGAAAACCGTCCAGGGCGGCGGAACTGGTACCATTGGTTACATGGCTCCCGAGCAGGCGATGGGTAAGCCGTCGTTCCGGTCGGACGTGTTTTCGATCGGGCTGATCGTCTGGCGGCTGCTGTCCGGACAGTGGCCCGAGTGGCCGTTCGCGTGGCCGGCCGACGGTTACTCAAAACTCCGCGGCCGCATCCATCCACAGTTCATCGACTTCATGCGTCGCGCCATCGAAATCAACCCGCGCCACAGATACCGCGATGCTCAGCAGATGCTGGCTGTGTTCCTGAAACTCAAGCAGCGGACGCTGCGACACTCGAAGAGCCGTCGAAAGGCGAGCGCGTAGCGGTCGGTGTCACTTGACTGCAGTGCATGTCTGCCCACTTAGCGGCCTCGAAACTCTCGGAGTGAATCAGAAACGAACCGCGGTGAGCTATGTCAAGCACCGCGACAGGCTGAACACTCATAGTTTTCAACCCTGAACCCCGACGTCACGCTGCGCCTTCGGGGCTCCTCACGCGGAGCGTGAGGGCTACGTTGTTCATTCGTTCGACAGCACTTCTTCCGGATCTTTCTGAGGCGGCTCGCTTTTTTCCCATTTGGCAGCTCTGGCTTCGTCATGGGGCTCCAGAAACGGTCGAATGACACGAATGCCCACACTCAAGGCGTCCGTGAAGTACCAGATGCTTTGTGGAAGCTGAGGGTCCTGCTGCTTCCAGTCTTCGTTCGATCCCTCACGCACCGCGCTGCGGAGCATGTCGGCCGGATCATCCCAGCCGCCGCCACGGACGATGCGGGGATATTCCGTCAGCGGAATCACGAGTGGATCGACGGACGTCGTGCCGGCACGGAGCGAATAAGTTTCCGGCACATACTGGTCAAGCACCCATTCGGCGACGTTTCCGTGCATGTCGTGCAGGCCCCAGGGATTCGGATTCCTCCCGCCGACCGACTGATAGCGGCCGTCGCTGTTTTCATCGTACCAGGCGTATTCGCCAAGCTCCGAAACGTCGTCACCGAACGAGTAGGCTGTCGTTGTCCCGGCTCGGCATGCGTATTCCCATTCGGCTTCAGTCGGCAGACGGTAGTAACGGCCGGTTTTCGCGCTGAGCCAGGTGCAATACATCCGGGCGGAGTGCTGCGTCATACAGATCGCCGGATTGTTTTCACGTCCCATCCCGAAACTCATATCGGTGTACGGTGGAGTGGGCCGAGTGACTGAATCAGCAAGTTTGTCTCGTGGAGTCGACGGTTTTCCGTACGCCGCGCGGCGACGCGAATCGATTCGATCGCCCCAGACTTCATACTGATTCCAGGTGATCTCGAACTTGCTCATCCAGAACGGCGAGATCTCGACTTCGTTCTGCGGACCTTCGTCGTCCCTGCGGCCAGCTTCCGAGTCCGGGCTGCCCATCAGGTATTTGCCGGCGGGGATCGGCAGCATTTCCAGTTTGAAAGAAGTGTTCGTCAGTGGCTCAGTGTAAGGCTTCATGTCCTCCGGAGTTGCGGCAACGGAATCCGGGACATTCAGCGGCTCCCGAATTGTCGGCTGAGCACTCACGGTTCCGGAAGTTGCGAACAGCAACAGTAATACACAGGTGAACCGGCGCGACGTGTGTGATCGAAGAGACATGGCGATGACCATGACGGAGGGTCCCAGGCTGGAAACTGCAGGATCGCGGTGTATTGAACGTCGAATTGTCCGGGAATTCGCGGTCGGACTCAAGTGGTCGTATTGAAAGTGCCCCGATGCTCCGCATCGGGAATTCGCGATGCTGTGCATTACCGAAATGCCTGGGTCAGCGTAGCTGAGGGCAAGGGTTTCACTGCCGGTCACCTTGCTCCAACGTCGTAATCACGCAATCATCTGCATGGAAAACTCCGATACAGACTGACGACGAGGCGGTTCGTGACAGCGCAGGAATCACCAGTTCTCCGGCAAACCGGCGTTGCGACAACCGCAGCGATTGTCGGATTTCAGCAGGATCCTGCGCTTGAATCACTGCTGACGATGCTTCGGTCCAGAAAGGGCGTTCAGATCATCGGTGAGTTTGAGACACTGCGTGAGGCTGCCGTGGCGGGGCTGGGGCGAACACAAATACCGGATCTGGTGGTCGTCCTGCAGTCGTATTCCGATGAATTCGCGCAGGAGGAGGTGAACGATCTCGTCGGGCTCATGCTGTGCGGTCGAGTCCTTTGCTGCTACGGTCCGTGGTGTATTTCGGACGATCGGTCGCACGCCATATGGCCCATTGCGAATCGAGTACCAGCGAATTCCGCCGAGATTGTGATCGGGTTGGAACTCGCCGAAATCGCCCGTGGCGCATGGCCCTTGTCGCCTCTGGCTGCCGGCGAGGAAGTCTTCGCCCACCGGACGCGATTGCTGCCAGGCATCGAATCGGCTGCGTGTGCGAATGGCCTTGTGCTGGGTTTCAGATGACCTCGCATTGCGGGATACAGCCGCGTTGATCTGCCGAGCGCGGGGATTGCCGGTCGAAACAGTCGGCACGGAATTCCATGCGATCTTCGAAACCGTGCAGAAGTCCTCATCAACACTTCGCTCGGTCCTCATCGATCTGGACCCGGTGCTCGAACACATGAAGGATCTTCGCGCTGCCGTAAAAGGCGCAGCACCAGGGGCGGAGGTCATCGGAATGACGGTGTTTGCTGAGTCACCTGACGCGGGATGCAGACGTGATTCCCGAACAGAAATTCTCGGACTGCAACAGGCGATCGGCTGCGAACTGCGTGCTGTGATCGACAAGACGGAACTGGTGACTCAGCTTCAGTGCCTGGTTAACGTCCGCTGATCAGATTCGCGATCACCGACTCAGGATTCTCCACTGGTTGCGGAAAGTCGCCGTTCCAGCGGACTGTACCGTCTGCTTCAATCAGAAACGAGGCAGGCAGAACTCCGGCTGTGACGTTTGAACTGGCCTCTGAGGCGGCTCGTCCCCAGACTCGGCAGCATGAACCCGGTTGACCGGCGAGCGTGTCCCGCAGGACTGAAAACGGAAATGACGCGGCCGACTGTTTGTGTTCCGGATTGAGCGGTGACGAAATCGCGAACACCTTGATCCCGGCACGTTCTAGCGCGGGATGGAAGTCTTTCAGCTTTCGGAGCACAGGATCAGCCGCCGGCCCGGACGTGGCATCAAAGAAGGCAAGCAGGATGCGATACCGATTGAGATAACCACTCAACTGAATCGGGCGGTCATGCTGATCCAGCAGTTGAAACTGCGGTGCAGGCCGCATGTCGACGGCTTCAAGATTGACTTCCACGCGCTGGCGTGGAGTCGCAATCCGCCAGCCCGTGGCCGCGACGACTCCAGTGAGCAGGATCATGAGTGCAATGAATCGTGGCTTCATGTGCTGAATTGATGTGATTGAGAACAATGGAGGGTCGTGTCGATCATGCGGATTCTAGCGACGTGATGACGCACTGCATCAGCCGTTGCAGACAAACCCGGCAGACGTCGGCAATCGGACGGAGCTAGGGTTCCCGAAACGGAGCCTGCAGATGCCTCCGCCACACGGCGGATCAAAGACCAACACGAGAAAACTTCATGTCAAACGCGACTCCCTCTGAAGC
Organism: Planctomycetota bacterium; assembly: GCA_031403975.1. Lineage (GTDB taxonomy): Bacteria > Planctomycetota > Planctomycetia > Planctomycetales > Planctomycetaceae > SXXK01. The sequence goes on along the minus strand of JANNGQ010001326.1, from coordinate 859 downwards.
CCCGCAGTGGCTCACCCGCGGGATCATATTGCTGCTGATACTTGTCGCGGCAAATCTGCTGGCGTGGCGCAGCGTCGAGCCGGATCTGTGGGGGCACATTCAATACGGAGAAGACTGGCTTCACACCGGCCAGATGCCCTTGATGGCGACACATACCTATTCAGCGCCCGATCACCGGTGGATGAATCACGAGAATCTGTTTGAACTGGCAGTGGCCATCGGGCAGAGAACCATCGGCGGACACGGGCTGATGGTCTTCAAGTGCCTCGCGGGACTGTGGCTGCTGTGGATGATGGTCCGCACGGCTCAGAATCGCCAGGTTCCGCTGATGGCTGCCGTTGTGGCGATGATTCCGACTGCGTGGGGACTCAGTGAATTCTGGCTCGCCCGGCCTCAGCTCTTCAGTTTTATTTTCTTCGGACTGATGCTGATTGCTTTCGAGCGGGCGTTTCAGGACTGGTCGCAGACCACCAGGCCGCAAACCCGCTGGCTTTGGATGTGTGTGCCGCTGATGACGATCTGGACAAATTGCCACGGCGGTTTTCTGGCCGGATTGTGCGTACTGCTGGCTGTGCTCGGACTGAGATCGATCGAAGCCTGGGTCAGAATCCGGACCGGATCGCTGCGAACAATTGCCGAGTTCACAGCCATCGGCGCTGCGGCAATCCTGTCGATCTTTGTAAATCCTTACGGCTATGAATTACCGTACTGGATGCTGGTGTCGCTCAGTCAGCCCAGGCCGGAAGTGTCCGAATGGGCCAATCTTCTCGACGGGGGAGTCACGGCAGTTCCGTTTATCGTGTTAACCGTGCTGACAGTCGCGAGTCTGTGGTGGACTCGCCGACGTCGCGACTGGGTC
>JANNGQ010001325.1:0-8106 GCA_031403975.1 Planctomycetota bacterium | reverse complement strand
GCGCACGACGGTTGGATTGTTGATCACGATTGGTGCGCTAGCGGTCACATCGGCGGCCTGCTCGACCGACGGACGCACCCTCGACGAACCGACGTTGCCACTGCCGGCACACCATCAGGCTTGACCAGAATCAGGGTTCGTTCGAGAGGCATAGTTGAGGCGAGCTTTCATGGTCATTGGAAATTCAGGCGACGACGCCTTCCATCAGTTCCAGGAATTCCCGGAACAGATAGTGGCTGTCATGCGGACCGGCCGCAGCTTCAGGATGATACTGCACGCCAAAGGCCGGATGAATCTTGTGGCGGATGCCTTCGATGGTCTGGTCATTCAGGTTGACATGAGTAACCTCAACATCCTTTGGCAGAGTCGCAGCGTCGACCGCGAAACCGTGATTCTGCGATGTGATTTCAACCTTTCCGGTACGACGATCCAGTACCGGCTGATTGGCACCCCGATGTCCGAACCGCAGCTTGTACGTTTTGCCTCCAAAGGCCAGACCGAGCAATTGCAGTCCCAGGCAGATTCCGAAAATGGGCGTCTTGCCGAGCAGTCCTTGAATCGTCTCAATCGCATAAGTCAGTGGCTCCGGGTCACCCGGGCCATTTGACAGAAACACACCGTCTGGATGCAGGGCCAGAATCTCGTCAGCAGTCGCTGTCCCGGGAACGATGGTGACTCGGCAACCGATGTCGCGGAGGTAGCGCGGAATGTTCCACTTCATGCCGTAGTCAATCGCGACGACATGCGGACCGTCAGTTCTGCCGACCATCGAAGCAAAACTCGCCGGCCGTCCGAGGCTGCTCAGTGACGCATCCCATCCGCAGATACCCTTCGGCATGACATCCTGCACCAGGTCCAGCCCCACCAGTCCTGGAGCCTGCTGCACTTTTTTCCGCAGCGAAGCATCGTCCATGTCGGATGTCGAAAGTACGCCCTTCATCGCGCCCTGAGTCCGGATCTGGCGAACCAATGCCCGCGTGTCGATCCCCTGTAACCCCACGATGCCATTCCGCTTCAGGTATGAGTCGAGTGATTCCGTCGACCGGAAATTACTCGGGATCTCGCAAAGTTCCTTGACGATGAATCCCCTCAGGAACAGGCCCCTGCTCTCGACGTCTTCCGCGTTGATTCCGTAGTTGCCGATCAACGGATACGTCATCGTCACGATCTGACCACTGTACGACGGATCGGTCAGAATCTCCTGATACCCCGTCATGCTCGTATTGAACACAACTTCCCCGTGAACTTCGCCGTCGGCACCGAACGCCAGTCCGGCGAAGATGTTTCCATTCGCCAGAGCAAGTTTTGCCGGGCGACCTGCCATGTCGTGCTGCTCCCCAAGTCCGCGCGTAGAATCACCGCACTCGAAACCATAATGATGCGGGAGTTCTACCACGATCACTCAGACCGGAAAAGCAGCGCGACCGAAGCGTCAGGAGTTTCGCGAAAATCAGAGACATGAATTCGCCGTTCGGCAGAATCTAAAACCGGGCGATTCCGCTGCGAGATTCCGCAGGAGCTTCCATCGATCTCCGTGAAGGAAGTGTCCATCCATCGGTGTTGAAGTCGGATCGTGACTGAGTCTGTCCACGGAGGTCGTTGCGGGTACCGGATTCGTTCCGGAAGTATTCAGACCGAAGATCAAGGTCTTCACGATTGTAGCCGGCACTGCCGAACGAATCGTAGCGCGGAGCAACAACTGCACGAGGAGTCCACTGATCGCTGTCAGACAATGTTCCCGAGCGACGGAACGGATCGGCAAGCATTCGGCTGCCGCTTCGCGGAATCTGTCCGGACTGCATTCCCTGCGGACACCGTCCGGTCGGGCAATTGCTCGCACCGCGGTATCCATTGGAGTAGTTTCCATCGGGAAACTGGCTGCTGACAGGCTGACGCATGCTGCACTGACCGTTCGGGCACGATTCGCAGCGGCACTGACCGTTCAGACATGCTCCGGTCGGACACTGACCGTTGACACAGCGACTGCCGGCACGAAGCCCGCTGTTGACACTTCCATTCTGGCACTGGCCGTTGGCACAGTTTGCCGGATACCCTGAAGGAGCATAGCCAGCGGGGCCATAACCCTGAGCGTTGAATCCGCCTGCATTTCCTGTCGAGCGGCCCCCGGACCACTGCTGAGGCATGGGCAAACCAAACAACGAGCGACTCATGCCGCTGCCGTAACCGGAGTTCATCGGTATACCAGAATTCGGATTCCGAAGTCCCTGGGCCTGCGCCGTGACGCTGTGGGACAGAACGATCATCAAGAGACCTGAGGTCCACAAATTCGACGATTTCATTAGAGCACCATTCCTTTGTTGAAGAGCTGTCTGGAACATGCTCAGAAGGAAATGCGAACGCTGTGCCGGACGTGAATGAATCAGACAGACATGAAAATTCCGTACAAGCCGCTGCGTCCGACACGATCAGACCTGCAAACCCGCATCAACTTGATGACTCGTGTTGTCAGAACGAAAACGAATGGGGGCACTTGAGCCGCTGATAGAGTGAACGGTCGCGGCGTTTCCGACCGAACGGGCTGTGCATGGCGACCGTTCTGTGGCTCTGCTAAAGTCGGGATCAGACCGAGAGAATCGACAGTCCTGCACGAGACGAAAGACGGGCCGACTATGAACGAGCGGGAAAAAGGGGGTCAAGAGTGGTTTCGAAAGGGTACGGAAGCCATGAACCACAAGAACTGGGACTATGCCATTGAGTGTTTCGGGAATTGTGTTCGTTTGATGCCGGAACATCTGCTCTATCGCCAGTCGAAACATGGCTGCATCCGGAAACAGTACAACGACAACAAGACCGGGGCGAAAATGGCCGGCATGCGGCTCATGGGTGTCAGGGGCCGCATCAAGAAGTGCCGGATGCAGAAGGACTGGAAGAGTGTTGAAGCGGCTGCGGAAGAGGGACTGCTGACAAATCCCTGGGATGCACAACTCCTGTTCGATCTGGGTGAAGCCTGTCTTCAGCTGACCAATCTCAATGTCGCCCGCTATGCCCTCGAACGCGCCGTTGAGTACGACAAGGATAACGTCGACTACAACCGCAAACTCGGGAAGTTTCTATTCGAACAGCGAGACTTCAAAGCTTCCAGAGTCTGCTGGGAACGAGTCTACAAACTGGTTCCGACCGACGGAGAAGCTCGCAGCATGATGAGCCGTTGCGATGCGGAATCCACCATGGCCAAGGGGTACGACGAAGCTGACACCACGCGCGACGTCAAGGTGGAACAGCCACAGGCTCCGGTCAATGCCTATGAAGCCGATCGAATTGCCCGCAAAGGTGCACCGAAATCGTCCGATGCTCCAGGTGAGTCTGCTGAAGCCGATTTGCTCCACGCAATCCGCAAGGATCCGCAGAATCTGAACCTGTATTTGAAACTGGCGGATCTCTACAAGGCTGCTCGAGAATTCGGTAAGGCTCAGGACTACCTCGCCAAAGCGCTGGAGATTTCCGGCGGCAACGCCGACATCCGCGAGCAGCTTGAGGAAGTCCAGCTGCTGCTGCTCAGGAATGACCTGGCCGAAGCGGAAGAAAGAGCCCGCAAGAATCCCGGTAAGGAACGGCTGGTCGAGAAAGCCAGGACCATGAAAGAGGAGCTGCAGCAGAAGGAAATTGATTTCCTGATTCATTGCGTGGAGCTGCACCCGAACGAATTGCGGCGGAAGTTCGAGTTGGCTCAGAAGTACTTCTCGTCAAAGCAGATCTCGAAGGCGATTCCGCTGCTTCAGCAGTCCGTGTCCGATCCACGTCTCAAAGTCGATGCACTGGTACTGCTGGGCGAGTGCTTTGTGAATGACCGAAAACTGGATCTCGCCCGCCGTCAGTTCGAGAAGGCGCTGGAAGGGCTGAATGCAACGGACAATGCGGACGCCTTTAAGAGTGCTCACTATTGGCTGGGACGGATCTACGAGAAGGCCGGCAAGAAGGAACAGGCGGAGCATCACTACGGCGAAATTCTGACGGTTGACTACGACTACAAGGATGCTCTGAAACGACTGGAGGGCCTTCAGGGCGGCGACGACGAAAAGGACGGCGGCGGAATAACAGACTGAAAACCGCAGCGAAGTCGCTCCGCAACTCTGATATTCGTTCAGTGACGTCTTCAGATTCTGCGACCGGGGACCAATTCCGGCAATTCCCCCTGGGATCCGAAGCTCTGCTGCCGCGGCGAGTGCTGGGCGGCCTGTCGTGCCTTCGTCCCGTTCTTATTCACTGTCGCTCGGTTGCGAGGCCAGGCCGGCGGCTCAATGAATCGGACCGACGATCCCTGATCGATTGGAATTCCAGGAACCAGTGGCGGCAGTTGCGGCACAGGAATCTCCTGCGGCGCAGGGAACGGAACCGCAGGGACTGATGCCGGAGGTGCCCCATTCCTGTCTGCATTCGGTGCCGGCAGTACTTCCGGAGTGAATGGTTCCTGCAGAGGATCGGCAAGACAGTTCTTTCGCGGCTTTGGCGTCACAGTCATCACGCTATGACCCTGAGTGAACTCTTCAGAAGCGCATGCCGACTCTTCCGCACAGGAATCGACGACAGCCACTGAATGATCACGCAATGGTGTAAATCGGCCCTGCAGACTCAGTTCTTCGCCACAGTCATGCCTGGAGCGCTGTGAGAGTTCGTCGCAGAGAACCTCAGCGCTGTCACAGCATTCCGCCCCGTTCGCCTCAGCACATTCTGATGGACATGGCACCGACCGCTTGTGACGAAACAGTTTGCCCAATGAGTTTCGGATGCTTCGGCCCGGACCGACTCGGACCGACTCCGCACCGTCGCAGTCATTTTGACGAATGCGACTGGCCCGGGGGGTCGATTCACACCCGATTTCGTGTTCGGATGTGCATCCGTCGATCGGTGAACACGCACCAATTTCGAAACTTGGCTCGTCGACGCATCGTGCAGCCGTCTCTTTACCGCGGAGGTGCGCGCCGAGACCGGAAAACCAACTCACACTCTTGACGCGCGAAACTCCCAGAGCTGGCGGTGCCGGAACTGGTTCTCCGGAGGGCGCCGGTGCCGACGGAAGGAGCGACGAGGGTTCCTGCAGTTCACGCTCCCCATCATAGAGACGAGGCTCATATTCGTGCTCACGCTGCGGCGCGATGTTGTCTCTGTCATTTTCGCCGCGCAGCGGATTCCAGCTGCTGCGATTGGCTGAGCAACCGCTCGCGATTGAGATCGCCAGCACTGCAATCCACAAAATCCGTTTGAGTCGCATCCGACTTCCTTCCAGCGACGCATCGAGTGCAGACAGCCGAAACTGCTGCGACCCCGATCTTCCCTATCGAGCATTCCGTCGTATCGTCAATTCGGCAGCTTCTGCAGGTCTGCCACCGGATTCCTGAAGAAAACAGCACACTCGACAGGAAGCGCTGTCGAACATGAGCACGCTGACGGCGGCAACGTCCCTGCGTGCTGTCGCGAACGGCGAATCTGTGATCGACGCGACAGGCAGTCCCTCTGCGCAGGACAGTGAAACTGATTCGGTCGTACCAGTCCGGCAAACAATGCCGCTTGACCTGCAGCTGGAGTATTCCCTTTCCCGGCAACGCCAGGAAGGATCCATCGTCGTGTTGCTCATCATCTTCGCAGCGTCCCCTTTCCCCTGGAGACTGTCAGCCTTATCGTGGGGCAGGCTTTCAGCCTGCCTTGGCTTTATCGTGGGGCAGGCTTCCAGCCTGCTTGGGCTTTATCGTGGGGCAGGCTTCCAGCCTGCCAGGCTGCTTGCCGGCCGCAGTGTTCGAGGACAATCGACGATGGTAGGATGTGCATTTCTGCCCTTCGAAGCACCTTCGGACCGTCGTCTGCTCGCTCATCAAGGCAAGTCGCAGTCATGACAACCATCGCTCTGATCGATGCGGAGGCAGTTCCTCCCGGAACATCCGCCGAAGTCGTTGCCGAAGGCAAGATCTTTGCCGTCTTCAACGTTGACGGGGTCTACCATGTCCTCGACGGCATCTGTTCTCACGCCGGAGGACCGCTCGGAAAAGGAACGCTTCGCGGCAACATCGTGACCTGTCCCTGGCACGGCTGGCAGTTTCACGTCGAGACTGGACAGCAATGCCTGAATTCAAGACTCTGCCAGACGACTTATCAATGCCGAGTGGAAAACGGGAAAGTCATGGCGGAACTGGAAGAGTGACTGTCGAATTAAGACTGAAATCAGTCGACAGCGCACCCTGCGCACCCTGCGTCCCCTGGGGCGAGCCCGACGACGAGAGGGTTATGCTGAAGCATAACCTACTTGTTCAATCACGTAGGTCATGCTTCAGCATAACAATTCTCAGTGATCACGTCCGGCAACACTCGAACCCGCTGTTGATCGACATCGTGGGGAGCACTTGGTCGTGTTGCTTCGTTGTGGCAGTCACATCGTCGGCGCATGATTGTATGAGGGTTATGCTGAAGCATAACCTACTTGTTCAGTCACGTCGTCACGTAGGTTATGCTTCAGTTCCCAGGTCACTGTCTCCGACCACGGTCCGCTGCGGACTGAACGGACGAACGCCCTCACGCTGGCTTTCGCCCGACGTGCAAAGCCAGACCGGACAGCATTCGCGGCGACCGGGACTTTTGTGGCTCAAGACCAGCACCGCGAAACCAGGCGGTCACTTCGGCGGCGGACCACGTCCCGGCATTGCTGAAGAACCCAAAGAATAGATCCATGAGGCCGCCAATCTGCCGGATTTTTCCGGTGCGGTCCTGCCGAAGTGGTTCCCAGATGGCGACGATGCCGCCGGGGCGGAGGGCTTGCGCAATGCGCTGCATCAGCTCTCGGTTCGTCGCTTCGTCGAAGTGATGCACGACCGCCGCGAGGAACACCAGATCGTAAGCCTCCGTGCCGAGATCTTCGGTCAAGGCATTGCCCACTCGATGAACGACTCGGTCGCCCATGCTTTCTTTCGCCAGCAGTGGAGCCGCGTGTTGAATCGCCTGCGGCAAGTCCAGGACTGTGGACCGGAGATGCGCATATCGTCGGCAGATCGCCACCGAGTAGTAGCCGTGTGATCCGCCGATATCCAGCATGTCTTGAGCTGTGCGCGGCAGCGGGAGGTGCCTGGCAATCCAATCCGCCGGCATCTCAATCCCGGAACGCATTCCGCGCTGATAGATGCCCCATTCTTCATCCGTCATTGACTGATGCACGCTGAGCGGCTCGCCGGTGCGCACATATTCCTCGCAATGTTCCCACCATCGCCACTCCAGAAAGTGCAGCAGGATCTGGTCCCTGAACGAGTACCTGCCATCTTTCAGAATCCAGGCGCGCAGTGAGCGTCTCAGAACAAATCGCTCGCCATTGACACGCAGGCATTCCAGGCTGACGAGCGCGTTGAGAAGCTTCTCGGTTGCGAGCGGATGAGTATTGCAGCGTTTCGCGACTTCCATGGCAGTGAGCGGTCCTGCTGCCAACGCTTCGAAGACGTCCAGCCTGGTGGCTACCATGATCGTGCGGGACAGCATGATGCCGAACCAGCTCTCGAAGATCCCCGGCGGCAAAAAGCCGGAAATCATGGCGAACCGTTCCAGCAGATTCTCGGGCACGTTTCCCAACTTCATCGGCGGCCCCTTAGCTGTCACGTAGGTTATGCTTCAGCATAACAATTCTCAGTTATCACGTCCGGCATCACTCGAACCCCCCGGCTGATCGACATCGTGGTGGAGCAGCTGGTCGTGTTGCTTCGTTGTGGTAGTCAGATCGACTTCGCCTGATTGTATGAGGGTTATGCTGAAGCATAACCTACTTGTTCAGCCTCAGAGCAAGGACGATTCCTCCCGCGCGTCGATTCGCCCAGGATACATGGCAATGCTCATTGCTGTCAGATAAATGGAAATCAGGATCGCAAACACGACGTAGTCAGCACTTTTGAAAGTGCCCTGTGGCCTCAAATGGGAAAGTATCAGCACGCCATCAAAAAAGCCCAGCAATAGAATGCCAAAGTACAACACGCAAAGCTGGATACGCTGCACGGCGGCAGAACAATGGTTCGAGGCGATATGGCGTCTGCCGACGATCAGGCGAAGTACGAACATGATCGCGGGCGTCGCCAACGCCGAGATTTCGAGAGCACCGCGATTATTGGGGATGATGAATTT
>JANNGQ010001324.1:0-2837 GCA_031403975.1 Planctomycetota bacterium | reverse complement strand
CCTCGGTGTCAGCGGTGACGGTGTTGATCAGGATGACGTCGTGACATTTCTTGGGGCACAGGGGTTCTTACCGGACGACAGCACTACGGAGAGCGCCGATCAGGTCTTCGTGAATGGTGTCCGGCTGCCATACATCAAGTTCCTTCGAAATCCGTTTGGCTGATCCGGAGTATTCAGGAATCTGCGATGTTCCGTCACCGTGACAGGAGCTTCCAGCTCCTGTACCGCGGCTGGAGCGTCGGCAGCACTGGCTTGTTCTGACTTCTTTGACGTGTGGCAGGAGCTTCCAGCTCCTGTACTGCGGCTGGAAGCCACAGCCACGAGAAGCAGCGTTCTCGCGACACGGTTTGCGATTCGGGTCCGAACAACCGCACGGAGTTCTCAGGATGCGTTTTTCGATTGCTCTTAAAACTGCCGTCGTAATGATCGCGATCACGATGCTCGTCGGCAGCATGCCGGTTGTTCCGGCGGCTGGACAGTTGCCTGGGTCCTTGCGAGGTTCGCAGCACCGCATTCCGGAGAATCCAATGCAACGAGCTGGGAATCCGATGTGTGTGGCTCCCTGGGCACGAGTTTTCCCCGATTCAAAGTATAAGGGCTACCACGTTGGCGGAGGTGCGGCGTTGTATGGAAGCCCGGCATCGGCCTTTCGCGGTGATTGTCGCTATGTCAATGAAGGAACCTACGGCGTCGACTACGCCCCATGGTATTCTCGAGTCAGTACACAATGGTTTCATGGCAGGAAACAGCAGGGTGGTGAAGGGCAATACGAACCAGACGGCCGGAATAATCCCCTGGACGACCACCTGGGTTTCGGACCGTTCAAGCCAGCCCCGCGACTGTTCAATCATTGACGCAAGAGTGCCGGCAGTGCAATCAAGAGCGGTTGCAGAATCGGTGTAGCGGAACTCGTGAGAGTTCCGATTTGAAGTCTCACGACTTCAACTACAATTCGGCGACATCGGTTTGTCCATTGCCGCCAGACTCAGACTGGAACCGCACTCATCAAGCCCCGGGATTGGCGTCCGCGTCCGACTGCCTTTGCATACGCAGATCCATGACGCCCTCAAAACTCTTCCTCAGGTCGGGCAGATTCGTGATCAATGCCTGAAACTGTCCCTGTGGCAATGCCAGCAAGTCCAGAGCCTTCGTACAGCGGACAGTGGCGCTGCGGGTCTTGTGACGGAGCAACGCAATCTCGCCGAAATATTCTCCCGACCCGAGGGTCGCGAGTCGCTGTCCGGTTCCATTTGGATTCAGCAATCGTTCTGCCGATTGAGACTCATCGATCACTTCAGCTTCGCCGCAGAGAATGATGTACAGAGAGTCGCCCAGGTCGCCTTTGCGAAAGACGATCTCCCCCGGTTCAAAGTGCAGCTGCGCAAGGCCGGAATGTCCATCCAGTTTGAGCTGAACCGTCTCGGGGGGGATCAACAGATCCAGGAGCCACGATAGTCCCACTTTCAGCTTTCGATCGATCCCGGGGAGTTTCCACCAATAGACGGATCGCCACAACACCCAGGCCGGGAAACCAGAAATACGAATGCGGTTAAAGAGCTCCGCCACCGCCGAGTGATGACCGAGCGATCCCATCTTGCCGAGCCCCGGAAAACGAAACACTTTTGGAGTTCCGCCCCGTATCCTTGCAGCAATGTTGTGGGCCAGCGTTCGCGCCTGTCGGATCGCATGCTGTGCAGTCGGAGGGCAAACACCGTTGTCGGCCGCATTCGGAACGCGAGCCGAATCGCCGAGCGCCCAGATGTTCGGAGTCCCGACAACCTCGAGATGACTGTCCACAGTGACGCGACCGCTTTCCTTGCTGACGTCGAGCGTGTCAATCAGCGGGTTCGGAAACGAGGGAACGGTCGAAATCAGAGTCTTTGTCGGAATGCGAACTCCGCTGCTCAGAATTGCTGCGTCGGGAGTCGCTGTCTTCAGGCGATTCTCCAGACAAAGTTCCACACCCCGGCGCTGCAGAATCCTTTGGGCATAAGCACTGAGCCGTGCCCCGACTTCACGTTCAAGAATCTGTTTACCGGAATGCACCAGCACGACTCGGATGTCCGCGGCGGAAAAACTACGGAATCGCCTGGCGATGTGCCGCAGGAAGTCGTTCATCTCCGCGGCAACTTCGACCCCCGAGAATCCGCCTCCGGCCACGACAAACGTCAACAATTGTCGGCGACGCTCCGGGTCGGTTTCAATCTCTGCCTCGTAAAGCACATGAATCAGGTGGTTCCGCAATCGGAGCGCGTCGGCCAGATTTTTGAATGGCAGCGCGTGCTCGCGAAGTCCGGCGATGCCCCGAAAATCCGTGACCGTCCCCAATGCCAGAACCAGGTGATCAAACGCGAGTAGGTGAGATTGCGGCCAGAATCCCGGACTCAGCGTTACCTGGCGATTCTGCAGATCGATGGCTTCAATTTCACGAATATAAAGATGGCAGCGCGGCACAAGTCGCTGTATCGGGCTGACCGTATCCAGCAGGCCAATATTCCCTGAGACGACTTCTGCCAGCATGGGCTGAAACACAAAGTAGTTTTCGCGACTGACGAGCGCAATCTCAACATCCGAATCGGATCTCAGCAGTTTGTCGAGATACATAGCTGTGTAAACACCGGCGAAGCCACCTCCGAGAATCAGGATTCGTTGTCGTTCTTTCAAGGACACAGGAATCCCTCACCCACCGATTCTGATTCGACGTCAGCCTGAGCTTATCGGGATGAACAGATGATTGAAAACGAGTGTGGTGCGCCGTCAAGGGCGTTACTCTTTTTCGACTCGCAACGGTTCGACACCGGTGATTTCGTTGTGATCCCAAACCATGTCCATGTGCT
>JANNGQ010001323.1:0-5445 GCA_031403975.1 Planctomycetota bacterium | reverse complement strand
GACTCGTGGCAGTCCGCCCAGGAACGCGGCGCCCTGTCACGCGTGATCATGGCCGCCGGAGCGCTCGCCGCGATGGCACAGCTCACCATCGACTACACCAACGAGCGACGCCAGTTCGGCGTCGCTGGAATCACTGAAGATCAGCGTCAGAAGATCGCCCACGTTGCGGGCGCGGGAGTCCTGAGTCAGATAGGCACGCTGCGGATTCCGCCGCTGCCACAGCGAATCCCCCCGCACCGAGTCCGTCGCTGCGCAGACCAGCGTCATGGCCATGACGACAGCAATTCTCCACTTGAGTCGATTCACTTGTGTTGCTCCACGTTCGGCATCCCGATACATCAAACTGTTACCGCACCCGGATCAGTACTTGTCCCCGCCCGAGCACTTGTCCCGAAATCTCTCGTCCTGAATCGCGGTTCTTCAGGCGGATGCTGTCCCCCAGATTCCCGTCCTGCAATGCCTCTACGTTCTGCATGGCCGTCCTGAGACGTCCGGCAATCGCGATCACCTGCACCGGCTGGCCTTTCCTGATCAGAGCCTGGCTGCGACCTGCGCTCGTCTGCAGGTCACGCATCTGCAGAATTGAACCTGCCATGACGTTGCTGCGCAGATTGCGCCCCAGAATGTGCGACTCGTCCAGTTCATCAACTTCAGTCGGCATGAATCGTTTTTCAAACTGCACGCTGTTTTCATTCAGCGGGACTTCACGGGTCAGTGATGCTCGCGCCACTGCAACACGCTGGCGTTTCCGGACTTCGAACGCTGCCGTCCGCGTAGTCAGCAGTTCTCTGTCTTTCCAGAGTTGAATCTGAACTGTCACCAGCCCCAGCCCCTTGCGCGGCGGAACGATTTCTGCCCGCAGTCCTTCGGTCTTCCGAATACTCGCGGGAAGGGACTGAACAAAAGCGTTCTGCATCAATACGCTGAGATCCTCTACCTCCGCATTCAGAGCCCTGCAAAGGGCTTTGTGGACCTGAGCTTCAATGTCTGCATCATTCAGAATCTGCGGCTCGCGATACGACACATCGACGGAACCAGCGCCGGCCATACTGAACTCGTCCAGGTCCCAGCCGGCCAGAACCAGGCGCGTCCGGATGGACTTTGCGGAGATGTTTTCTGATTCGTCCAGAACATCGAGCAGCCGGATCTCCACGCTTTCTGCTGCCGACTTTCTGGCTGAGTCCGCTGATGTCACTGTCGCGACGTCCCCTAGCAGCACCTGAGTCGACGTTACAAACGCGGAAGGCTCCAGCTGAATCAGCAACTTGTCTGCTGCCACTGAACTTCGAGGCGCAGCAATGTCGCATAGAAGCAGCCCGACGATCGCCGCGAATACTGAAACGACGGATCTGTTCATTGCGTTACCTCACGATGTCCGACGAGGTCCGCAGCATCTCATCACCCGCGCGGATCGCACGCGAATTGATTTCGTAAGCCCGCTGAGCACTGATCAGGGAAATCAGCTCGGTCACGACTTCCACGTTCGAACCTTCAAGGAAGCTCTGCCGGAGCACTCCGAAACCCTGAGATCCGGGGTTGCCCAACTGAGCTGCTCCGGAAGCCTGCGTCGATGCGTACAGATTGCTGCCTTCGCTGGAGAGTCCGGCGGGGTTCAGGAATGTGGCCACCTGAATCTGCCCGATCACGGTGGGAGTCTGATCCGTCTGGGACGCTCCTGCCGACACGGTACCGTCGGCGCCGATGGTGATCCGCTGATTATCAGATCCGGTCGGGATCGACAGATTGGGAATCAGCAGCAGACCATCAGCGTTGACAAGTCGTCCCTGATCATCCATCCGGAAATTGCCGGCGCGTGTGTACCGAGTTTCTCCGTTCGGTACCTGCACCTGAAAGAAGCCGTCTCCTTCGATAGCGATATCCAGGGGATTGCCGGTCTGCTCGCTGCTGCCTGCGGCGAAGTGTTTGTTCGTCGCGACGACTCGCACACCATTACCGATCTGCAGACCGGTCGGAGACACCTGACCGCTGGAAACCGAAGTTCCCGGTGCCCGATAGTTTGTGTAGATCAGGTCGGCAAAGTCCATGCGGCTCCTCTTGAAGCCGGTGGTGTTGACGTTGGCCAGGTTGTTGGCCGTGTTGTCAATCATCATTTCCTGGGCCTTCATGCCCGTCGCGCTGGTGTAGAGTGCCCGCAGCATTGACTGAATCTCCTTATTCAAACGCAGGGTGAGTCCGACAAACCGCCGACCGAATTTCATATGCTGCGGCCATTACTGCAGCCCGATTCTCCGCTGCACGGATTCCGCAATCATGGTCAGCGCTTTCTGCGACGCTTCGTAAACTCGTGACCCCGTGATGATGTTGATCATTTCCGTGATAGACGACGTATTGGCATATTCCAGTCGCCCCTGCAGGACTTCGGCGGACGAAGGCTGCGGCGTAACGTCGGGTGGTGCTGCGAAGAGCGACGCTCCGACGGGAGTGAGCACACTCGTGTCGCTGATCTGCACGACGTCCAGCTGAGCAAACTCCAGACCGCCGGCATACATCCGACCGTCCCGGGCGATTTCAATGCTCTCCGAACTCGTGTCTGTCGGCAGCATGATCGGCCTGCCACCGCCGAGCACGGGAAGATTGTCGATCGTTGTCAGTGATCCATCAGGTCCGACATGGAACGACCCGTTACGTGTAAAGAGCTTTTCGTCGTTGCGCTGTACGGTGAAGAAACCGTCACCGGCGATGGCAACATCCATCGGTCGTTTCGTGTCTTCCAGCCGACCCTGGGAGAAATCAAACTGAACCGGGTTGGTTGCTGTCCCCAGCAGCTTTGAAGTAGCCGGGCTGTTTGCCGACGGCGCGAGCTGAGGCATCATTGCGTCGAACGTTGACTGGCTCATGACGCGTCGACGGAATCCAGGCATCTGGATGTTGGCGAGATTCTCTGCGGCAATCTCATGCCGCCGCACGGCCGCATCCATCGACGTCGCCGCACTGTAGAGTCCTGAAATCATCGATCGCCCCTCTACCTGCACCATCCGGCGATGTTGCAACGCCGCAGCCGCCGTGACGCGCAGTCCCCCGGAGATCAGAATGCAATTGCCGGACCGAACAGGAATGCCGGTGTGCGGATTGTTCCAGTCGGGCAGTGTTTTCCGGAGATTCCGATCGGACGGACAAGGCAAGATCTGCCGCTTCGCAACTCGGTCGTAGATGAAGAAAGGAAAGTGTTTCCGAACCTCAGGGAAAAACTTTCCGCGGCCGTGATGTCACACTGAGTCAGGGAGACAGGCGTTGCCACTTCATCGAGTTGCCTCCGCGGTCTTTCGAATGTGGTTCAGCACTCTCAGGTGAATCCGATGCAGCAGTGCGTCAGACCAGAGTGTCCAGTACGTCTGCGGGTGCCTCTCGAGAACGTACCACCTTGTGCCCGTCAATCGGGTGCCGCCGCCGGAGAGTGGTTCGAGTCGGAATTCGCCTCGGGTTGACCGGAATGCCCCGTCGAGATGCGGGGGATGGATGTGGCGATAGGGAGTCAGTTCGAACATCGGATCGGGCAGTTCGGTCACATTGAATGCCAGCCGCCGGTTCTCCTCCCAGACCGCAATCGGTTCCACAAATGTACCCGTCGTGAACTCACAGTATCGAATCGCCCCGACCCCGGAACCGTCAATGCGGGCTCGCAGGGGTGCCGCGATGCCCGCGCGAAAGTACAAGCCGGGGTGTCAATGATCTCCGGGAACGCAATGACCTGTTTCCAGACGATGTCCGGCGCTCGACCGTGCCGTTCAGTCCGAAGCAGAGCCCGATACACGAGCGGAGTGATCGCGTCATGAATTGTGATTCCCGGCTCGAGCCACTTCCCGTGGTCACACAGGTTCCGGATGAATCCACGGGGCTCGGTATCGGCGGCGCAGCAACTGGTTGGCCTGGTCGTCCCCTGGGACAGTATGCGTGGCCGGGTCCCATTTGAGGCTGCGACCAAGCTGCAGCGAGATGTTGGCGAGAATGCAGCTGGCGGTCGAGATGTGGCCCTGTTCGATGTCCGAAACCGGCTTTTCACGAGTCTCGATGCAGCTGAGGAAGTTGAGCATGTGGCCTCGCACGGCCGACGCGACGTGGCGTTCCAGATCCTTTTCGGTTTCGTCTTCCGGAAACTTTTCGTATTCAAACAGTGCTTTGCCCGTCAACTTCTGACCGCCATCGCGGGGCGTGAATTCATACGTGTTGACACTGAGTTTCAGCGTACCCTTGTCCCCATAAATCGTAGCGCCCCAGGGATAATCCTTGTCAGGCGCGTCGCCCCACGAACGGTGCTGCCAGATGACGGGAAAGTCCGGATGCTGAAACGTGGCCGTCTGCGTATCGGGCGTGTTGGCAATCGAATCCGTCTGTACCAGAATGCCGCCGGAGGATGAGACGGAACTGGGCCAGCCCAGCTGCAGCATCCAGCGGACCATGTCGTACATGTGGACACACATGTCGCCGAGGATTCCGTTTCCGTATTCCATGAACGACCGCCAGCTGCGCGGATGAGTCAGTTCGGTGAACGGCCGCAGCGGTGCGGGACCTGTCCAGAGGTCATAGTCGAGGTTGCCGGGAACCGCGATCTCCGGCGGATTCTTCTGAGCCCGCATGTGATAATAGCAGCAGCATTCCACCATGCCGACATCGCCCAGCAGCCCTGCATCGACGACTTTGTTCCTGGCATCGATCAGATGCGGCGTACTGCGTCGCTGCATTCCGACCTGAACAACACGCATGTTGTTCCGGGCGGCCGAGAGCATCGCCTGGCCCTCGATCACGTCGACGCTGATGGGCTTCTGAACCCAGACGTCGATGCCCTTGTTCACACAATCAATCATCTGCAGTGCATGCCAGTGATCAGGAGTGTCGACGAGCATGATGTCGAATTCCTGCTCGTCGAGCATCTTTCGGTAGTTTTTCCAGGTGCGCGGCTTCTGTTTTGAAGCCTGACGCTCAGCGACCATATCGGCGGCTTCCGAAACCATGCGGCTGTCCACGTCGCACATGCCGACGACTTCAACCGGGGCCACCTGCAGCAGCCGAAACAGGTCGACTTTGCCATACCAGCCCGGCCCGATGATGCCGACTCGGGGCACTTTCGCCGGTGCCGATGCAAAGGCTCCGTGGCTGATCGACAGCACTGACAGTCCGGCTCCGCTCTTTGTCAGAAAAGTGCGACGGTCCATGTGGCTTGGTCCTTACTGTTGTCCCGTCGCTCCGCCGGCGGGGATTTACAAGTTCTGCGTCGCTGACGAAGCGGAGTCGTGGCCCACAGACCGGATGGCAACGCCGTGAAGGATTTTTAGCAATGCAACATGAGGGAATAGGTTCGTAGCCGGAGTCATGAGACCTCGGACTCACCGGGCCGCCTCCGAATTCTCACGAATCCGGCTACAAAAATCCTTCACGGCGCTGACCGGCTGGACAACAGTAAAGCACGGTTCGCAGGAAATGGCTATG
>JANNGQ010001322.1:0-3054 GCA_031403975.1 Planctomycetota bacterium | reverse complement strand
ACACACTAGTCCTGTGATTGAATCTGCTGGCAATACTCGGAGATCGAAAGCTGAACTTCGTTTACCTTGTGCGCTCCACTTTGCGGATCGCTATGCTCAACCGCAAACCGGCAACGACAACACTCACACCCAAGTTGTGAGGAACAGTGGCAGAGTCAGCCCCAGCAAATCACGAGCCCGATCGACTTACACACCCGCGACACCCCCAGTCATGAACCATGGAGACACACTGCATGATCGTCCCTACACGTATACTTACGAATACGGTATGTTCACCCGCTGAAAACACAACGGCATATCACGCCCTCCTGCGCCACAGGTATGCTCCGCCACTCTATCAATGTGAGAACTTGTTGCAACAAAATGAGAAAGAATTGCGAGCCACGGGGAACCCCCGGTAATCCGAATCGCGATCTAACATCATTTGACTGCTGGACATACAGCGACAACTTGTGCGAAACATTTCGCCGAATCTTTGACGGCCATAATGAGGACTGTGCTTGAATACAAGGTCGTTTCGGCGATCGAAACCGTTAAGTAGTCCTGAACGAAGGCGCACCCTACGATAGAGTATTTGGGGCACATACGGACTTTGGGAAGATCGTGCAGAATTTCAGGCGTCGGATGGTTATTTCCGGTAGTCACCGGCAAGGGGACCGTCGGATAAGTCGTGATTCTATGTTGGAGCAGGCTTCCAGCCTGCCTGGACTTGAGCGAACTCGCGTGTTTTTGAATGGACGAGGCAGGCTGACAGCCTGTCCCACGATAGAACCGACAATTTCGAGGCGGCTGGAGTGCAAGGCGTAAATCCCCATCAGCGGACGGTCAGGAGTGACATATTGCACGGGCACTTACGTTAGGTGATTTGCAGCGAGCGCTACGTCAAAGCGATCAAGTTCTGCCGCAACGGTGGCAACGATCCTCAGAACCGTTCGCTTCATTGGACTTGGCCCACGCTCTGGCGAGCGTGGCTACCTGAGAACTCGGCTTTGAACAGACATTGGAGCGTTCAGGCGGAGGATCGGCGAAAGCTCTGTTGGTGCGTCGAGGCTGATCAAGGGCTGCTGAATTGACTTGACCGACGTGGCCGGACATTTTGGGCCTGCTCAGTCCTGGAAAAGCGATCGCAGTGCGGTACCGACAATTGCGTGAACTCCACACACCTCTGTATGCTGTCAGGCCATACCCTCGGAAAGTAAACGCTACTGGTCCGAGTCCCGCCGCTGCGATCCTGCCTGCTTTCAATACATCGCCCCCACAGAGGAAATGCGTCATGCGGCCCGTTGCCGGATTGCTCATGCTGCTGTCGCTCTGCTCTGAGGCAGAGTCCGTCGGAGCTGGTGATGCTGATGAACGGCAGGTGGTCGCTGAACGAGGTCGTGCGATCTATGAAGTCCACTGCATCCGCTGTCACGGACTCAACGGCACGGGAACGAAGGAAGCTCCGGCACCAATTTTCGGTGATCGCCCTACTTCCGACCTGGCCGACCTGATTTCCCGAACGATGCCGGAAGATTCTCCAGGAGACTGCATTGGCGATGATGCCCGCGCGGTTGCAGAATGGATGCAGCAGGCGTTCTACTCGCCGGAAGCTCAGGCTCGACTGAATCCTCCCCGGATTGGGCTCGGTCGTTTGACCATTTCGCAGCACCGAAATGCCATCGCTGATCTGGCAATGGGTTTTCGTTGGTATCACGCTCCAGGCAAAGATCGGGGACTCAAAGGCGAGTATTCCGCTGAGTCCAAGCAGGAGGGTCGTCGAGGAAAAAAAGTCTTCGAACGGATTGATGCGGACATCAACTTCGATTTCGGAGTGGGCAGTCCCGACGCGGAGAAGATTCCGCCGGAACAGTTCTCGATGGATTGGCAGGGCTCATTGATCCCGCGTGAAACCGGATGGTACGATTTCACCATACGGACAGAAAACGGAGCGAAGCTGTATCTGAATGACCGAAAGACTCCGCTGATGGATGCCTGGGTGCGATCGGGCACGGGCACAGAGTTCAGGGGATCGCGTTTTCTGCTTGCCGGTCGACTGTATCCGCTGCGGCTTCAGTGGTTTAAATTCAAGGAACCTACAGCATCCGTAGCACTGTTGTGGAAACCGCCGAACGGAGTTGAAGAGGTCATACCAACTGCTCAGCTGATTCCTGACTGGGCTCCGGAAGTTCTCACTGTCGAAACACCGTTTCCTCCGGATGACCGCAGTTCCGGGTACGAAAAGGGAACGAGTATTTCGCCGGAATGGCTGGACGCGACAACCAATGCTGCGATTGAAGCCGCTGACAAGTTCGTGGCGATGCGCAGCGAGCTGCTGGAAATCAAGGATGGCGAAGACCGTGACGCAAAGATCCGCGAGTTCGCTGCCACGGTGGTTGAGCGGGCGTTCCGCAGGCCGCTGACCGAGGAACTGCGAAGGGTCTATGTTGACAGCCAGTTTGCCGCGACGGCTGATTCCGATGAGGCTCTTTATCGCGTCGTGCTGCTGGCTCTCAAGTCACCGCGATTTCTCTATCGCGAAATGTCACAACCGGCAGACCCCTTCGACAAGGCTTCAAGACTGTCCTTCGCGCTGTTGAATTCCAGTCCGGATAAACAGTTGCTCGAAGCAGCAAAGAGCGGGCAGCTTGAAACGCCGGAGCAGCTTCGCGAACAGGCTTGGCGACTGATCGGCGACTATCGCGCTCGAACGCGGATGCTCGACTTTCTGAGAAGCTGGATGAATCTGGAACGCCTGCAGGACATCAGAAAGGACACGGCCGCATTTCCGGACTTCTCGCCGCAGGTCGCAGCCGACCTGAGGGTCTCCCTCGAAATGCTGCTGGAACAGACTTTTGATGCCGACAATGCCGACTTCAGACGCCTGTTCCTGACCGACCGGATTTTCATGAACGGTCGACTGGCCGAGTTTTATGGCGCGGATCTCGTGGCCGATTCCGGATTTCAGGAGGTGAGTTTTGAACCGGAACTAAGATCTGGAATCCTGACTCATCCGTTTCTGCTCAGCGGTCTGGCTTACATGCAGACCAGTTCGCCGATTCACCGCGGCGTGTT
>JANNGQ010001321.1:0-3450 GCA_031403975.1 Planctomycetota bacterium | reverse complement strand
CAGGTCGAAGTGCAGTCTCCTCAGGAGGATCGCCGGTTCCGCATCCGCGGTCGGTGACAAACCGCCGGCATCGAGTCTCACGAGGATGAAATGATCGAGATCGCACCTGGCCCAGCTCGGATTCGTCGTATTCGGAGGCTGGTGAGTGACCGGCTTCTGGTACGCCCAGAACTGACGCCCTGCTTCAATGGTGACCGGCGGACTGGCACCCTTGTTCGGGGTATTCTCGCGAGGGTCGGCAGCCCCGGACTGAATCCAGGATTTGATATCGCTGATGACGGAGTCCGAAATTCGCTCCTGCTTCGGAGGCATCTTCAAATCGGGGTCGGTGTGTGAGATAGCAGTCAGCAACAGGCTTAGATCTGAGTCGCCGGGCACAACCGCCGGTCCGCGGTCTCCTCCCGCTCGAAGCATCTCCCGTGAATCGAGCAGAAGTCCGCCTTCCGACTTGCCCGCTTCCACCGAATGGCATTTGTAACAGTGCTGGACCAGGACAGGTCGGATCCGGGACTCAAAAAAGGCGATGCCCCTGGCGTCGTCCGATACCGGCTTCTCGTCGCCTCGCAACTGGTCCGGCCCAAGCAGGACCAGCAGCAGGACGAAGAGACTCGTACCTTTGCGGAAGGCCGGACCATGATCGTTCAGAAGGGCCACAGCTGAAAACTCCCTCATCAGCAATGTGGCAGGACTCTGTGGCTGAACTCGCGGTTGTCCGGCCACGCGGACGTGCAGCGCTTTGTCCGCCCTGAAAACTGACGGCGAGGCGATTTGAACAACGTTGAGGGACATGCGACTTCCGGCCCATGGCATTAAAAAGTGATCCACAAAGGCAACACAGCGGGCGAGCCGCCTGCGCTACGAATTTCGCTTCAATAATCGGCAAAACTGATCCACCTGTCTCGTGTTCGCCACATCATCTTTCGTAAGCCCTGCGCGGCGAGCCTGGTCAACGCCGAATTCGAGGACCTCGAATCCGTTGACGCTGTGAGAGTCAGTACTGATAACGATGGGGATGCCGTGATCTCTGGCCGCGGCAGCGTGGATATCATCAAGATCCAGACGACTGGGGTGCGCGTTGATTTCCATCATAACGCGGTTGTCCGCTGCGGCCTTGAGCAGTTCCGTAAAATTCACGTCGGCTCCCTCACGACGACCGATCATGCGGCCAGTGCAGTGGCCGATAATGTCGACGTGCGGATTCCTGACCGCGTTCAACAGCCGCTTCATGATCTGTTCACCCGGCTGTTTCAGGCCATAGTGCAGGACCGCAATGACCCAGTCGGCTTCGGCCAGAACGTCGTCGGCAAGATCCATTGTCGCGTCTTCCAGGATATCACATTCGATACCGCACAGAATTTCAATGCCGCTGATGCGGCTGCGGACTTCGCGAATGTCCTGCCAGTGTTTCCGCAGCCGAACCGCATCCAGTCCGTTGGCCATCGAGACGCGTTTGCTGTGATCCGTGATCGCAATGTATTTCAGCCCGCGGGCACGCGCGGCAAGGGCCATTTCTTCGATCGTGGCGGCACCATCGGAGGCTGTCGTATGCATGTGCAGGTCGCCCTGGATGTCGGCAGCTGTCACCAGTTCCGGAAGTCCGCCTGCGTCGGCGTGTTCGAACTCGCGGCGGTTTTCACGCAGCTCAGGCGGGAACAACGGCAGTCCGATCGCGGCATAGACTTCTTCTTCAGTTCGTCCTGCGATCTGTTCCTCGCCGCGGAACACTCCATACTCATTGACTTTCAGGCCGCGATCCTTCGCACGCTGCCGAACGACGACGTTATGCTCTTTCGATCCGGTAAAATACTGCATCGCAGCGCCGAACGACGCTTCCGGGACGACGCGCAGATCCAGTTCCACGCCCGTCCTGAGCCGGACTCGCTGCTTGGTTGCACCGCGCTGCAGCACTGTTTCGACGAGTGGATGCGCCGCCAGCCGATCCATGGGCGGTCCGGCGTCCGAACAGGTCGCCAGGATGTCGAGGTCGCCACAGGTTTCTTTCCGCCGACGGCAGCTTCCCGCGACGGCGGCCTGGCCGACTTCGGGCAGCTGCTGCAGATCCTCCACAATTGCTTCGGCAGCGGCCCGTGCGTCGGCAATCGAGATGCGCAGACTGTGCTCCACCGCGAGGTCGATGTTCTGCAGAACCGAGTCTTCCGTCTTCTTGCCGAAACCCTTCAGCTGCGACAAACGCCCGGCTTCGCACGCGGCCTTGAGTTCTGCCAGAGATTTCAGCCCCAGTTCGTTGAAGAACACCGAAACTTTCTTCGGTCCGACGCCCGGAATCCGCAGCATGTCCAGTACGCCGGCAGGCACCTGCTGCCTCAATACTTCCAGGGCTGAATGCTGACCTGTGCTGACGATTTCGCGAACCTGTTTCGCCAGGTCCTTGCCGATGCCGGCATAGCCGGTCAGATCGCCGTCCGCATTGACGACGTCTGCCAGAGATTCTGCCGTCGAGGAGATGTTTCGAGCCGCCGTGCGATACGCGCGAATCCGGAAGGGATTGGCTCCCTGGATTTCAAGCAGATCCGCCAGCAGTTCAAACTGAGCGGCAATGAATTCATTCTTCATGTCGGGACACCAGCCGCGAATATGTCGAGCCTCACGCTGTCCGATTGTCGCGGATTCTGCCACAACACTCAAACGGCGCATATCACAAATGGCGCGCAGAGAGGATCAACAGGAGACGCAAAATGAATCGGTGTGTATGGCTTTCACTTGCGACGATTCTGGTAAGTATTTCCCTGTCGCCGGCGCTGCTGGCTCAGGCGGCCGCGACGGCGGAATGGAGAAAGCACACGCTGTTCGAAGGAGCAGCATGCATGACGGCGGTTGCCGGTGACTTCACGGGAGACGGCACCACCGATGTCGTTGCTGACACCGGAGTCGGCGTTACTCGCTTGTTGGCCGGGCCCGACTGGAAGGAAACGATTCTGGACGAACAACACCGGGAGTTGTTCATTCACAGCGAGTCCTTCGACGTCGACAGGGACGGCGATCTGGATTACATCGGCGCGTGCTATGATCCGGGGTTGATTGTCTGGTATGAACAACCGGAGCAGCCGCTGACTCAGAAGTGGATTCGACGGCTGATCGACGATCAGGTTCACGGCATCCATGGACTCATCAAAGGCGACGCCGATCAGGACGGCCGTATGGATCTGCTGGCCACGAGTGCTCAGCCAAAGCCACCGTTTCCGAATTCGTTGGTATGGCTGTCAGCCCCGAAAGATCCTCGCTCGACCGAAGCCTGGCAGCGAAACGTGTTTGCCGATCAGGACGCACCAGGGCTGACACACTATCTCGGGTTCGGCGACATCAACGGCGACGGTCGACCGGATGCCGCCACCGGGGCCAAAGGCGGGCCTCAGGATTCAAGCGGTAAGGGCGAGTGGTTTGCATGGTGGGAATCGCCGCAGAATGCTCGCGACGTCTGGACGAAGCACA
>JANNGQ010001320.1:0-6919 GCA_031403975.1 Planctomycetota bacterium | reverse complement strand
GCTTGGATTTTTGCTTCGCTTGTCCCACCCTACGTTCGCCTTGTAGGGTGGAACCAGTCAGCAAAGCGAGCGCCGGCCCACCATTTGTCACGGTCCAGGAAACTCCATGCCAGGTAACTCGTTCGGAAAACTGTTCCGCATCACCACCGCGGGCGAAAGCCACGGGCCGGGAAACGTCGTCATTATTGATGGTGTTCCGCCTGGGATTCCTCTGTGCGAGGACGACCTGCGGGTGGACCTGCGCCGCCGCCGACCCGGGCAGAGTCCCTTAGTGACTCAGCGTCAGGAAGACGATGAACCGGAAATCCTGGCAGGAGTTTTCGAAGGCCGCACGACCGGCACGAGCATCGCCATCCTGATCCGTAATACCGACCATCGCAGCGGAGACTATTCCGACATCCGCGACAAATACCGCCCCGGTCATGCGGACTATACGTTCGATGCCCGCTATGGATTTCGGGACTACCGAGGAGGCGGACGCAGCAGCGCACGTGAAACGACCGTCCGCGTTGCCGCGGGCGCGATTGCCAAGAAACTGATTGCTCAGGAATTCGGCGGACAGGTCGTGGGCTATGTGTCGCAGATCGGTTCGGTACGCGCCTCCATTCCGAATCCGGAACTGATTACACTACAGCAGGTTGAATCACTTCCCGACGGTTCACCGAACTTCGTCCGCTGTCCGGACTACGATGCGGCGGCAAAGATGGTGGCTCTGATTGAAGAAGTCCGCCGAGACACAGATTCCATCGGAGGCATTTCAGAGATCGTCGCAACCAATGTCCCGCCAGGACTTGGTGAACCGGTGTTCGACAAACTCAAGGCAGATCTTGCCAAAGCCCTGTTCAGTCTGCCGGCTGTTCTGGGAGTTGAATACGGTATCGGCTTCGGCTGCGCCGATCTGCGCGGCAGCCAGAACAACGACATCTTCGTCGCGAAGTCAGGACAGGACAGGGTCAAGATCGCCACAGCATCCAACCGGCACGGCGGCATGCTCGGGGGCATCAGTTCCGGAATGCCGATCGTCCTCCGGGCCGCCATCAAGCCGACCAGCAGTCTCGCCAGGGAACAGCAGACGGTGACTCGCGACGGTCAGCCGACCACGATCCGCACAAAGGGTCGTCACGATCCGTGCCTGCTGCCGCGATTCGTTCCGATGGGGGAAGCCATGGTCGCGATCGTGCTGGCTGATCACTGGCTGAGATGGAAAGCGATCCGGGCGACAGGCAACATTTAAGCATGCAAAGGTAAATGGGAATGGTAAATAGGGAATGGTGTTTCTGTTTTTCTGCTCACTTTCGGTTCAGTTGATGGTGTATTCGAGGGTTTGTCCATCGGCTGCGTCAGCATTCCAGGATCCATCCCGTCCGCTTCAACAAAGTGCGCACCGTCTGCAGCACAGTGGCCGCATCCAGAGAATCCTCTGCGACGACAAACACTGTCGATCCGCTGCCGGACATGAAGACGGGCCGCCGAACAATGTGTTGCAGTCGATTCATCAGCGTCGTCATTTCTGGATTCATCCGCTGCGCAGCTTCCGTCAGCCGGTTGAACATGAGCGGCGAGAGTCGTCCCTGGCCCTGCCCTTCGAGATGCCTCACAACGTCGGCGGATGACCGCAATTCGGCCGGCAGGCGGGTCTCTCGAAAAACATCCGTGGTGCAGTTGCCCTGTCGAGGCCGGAACGCCACGAAGTGCAGTCGGCGGCTGACCGGAATCGATTCTATGATTTCACCTCTTCCCCGGCACACGGCCGCCCGATGACCGCTCAGCAGAAAGTTGACATCGCTCCCGATCGACGACGCAATCTTGTGCAGTTCGCCGTCAGACAGAGGCGAGTTCCACAGTTCCCGACACAGAATCAGCGCCGCGGCCGCATTGCCGGAACCTCCGCCTAGCCCTGATTCCGGCGGAATGCGTTTGTGCAGAATGAACTCGGCACCGACACGATCGTGAAGTCTGAGACGAATCGCTTCAGCGGCTTTCAGAATCAGATTTCGTCCATCCAGCGGAATACCGGCTCGGATGGCTTCAGGAGTCGCATCACTGAGTCTCAGCGACAGCGTCCCTGTATCATTCCGCCGCACGGACAGTTGATCCGCCAGACTGATGCGGAGCATCACTGTTTCCAACTCGTGATATCCGTCCGGCCGTTTGCCACGCACCTCCAGAAACACATTCAACTTTCCGGGACTCGAGATCGTGATTGCATCGCATGAGTCCCTGCCGATGCCGTTCACCAAGTGACCTGCACCAACGATGTGACTGGAGGTCATGCCGCAGGAAACCACAGTTGCACACTCCTCAATTCATACGCGGCTCACGAGCAATGCCTCATATCCTGCCCTGAATGGACGGGACATCGTTACAGGAGACTCGCATTCGCGGTGGATCGTTGAGCGGTCTCTTCCATTTCGCGGAGCAACTGCTGGATCGTGACGGACTCAACGCCTTCGAACGAGAGTCTCACTGGCAGAACTGTCAACTGATGAGCCCTCGTGCCGCGGAAGACGCTGTCGGAGAATTGAAACTGCCAGACGATGATGAGCACGGCGGAACAGATTGCGATCCCGATCCAGGTCAGCCACGGAATCATTTGGCTGGCTCGCGAGACTCGGATCTGCGGTGGCACGAAACGAATCCGACCGGCGAGTATCAGCGGAGTCAGTGCCAATTCGCCTGCACCGCCCGGACCATGAGCCGAGTAGCCCTCGCGCTTGAAGTAACTGCCCGTCAGTTCTACAGCCGGAGCCGTTGCGCCGGTGTTTTCCGTCAGAGGCAGACCGGGGTCCGCTGACAGCGCAACGATGTGCAGAAGCTGATTGCCGGAATCACTGCTCGAGATCCAGGCATCATAAACCGTTCGGATTCCGAACGTCGCCAGTCTGGGAGGCAGCGGAGCTTTGACAAGCCTTCGCAGTTGTCCCCTGATCGTGAACGCACGGCCTCGGCAGGACTGGGGCGAATCCATGAACAGCGCAAATCGTCCCACTGGCAGAGCCCGCGCATCGTCGGCCCGGATGCTTTCGGCAAAGCGTAACGTACCGAACCATGCAGCCGTTTCGGATGCAAGCACGCCGATGACATCATCGCGGATCGTCCTGGTCAGAATCTCGGGTACGATTCCTGGCCCACCGTTTTTCGGAACGGCAAGTGCTTCCATCGCTGCAGCACCGGCGAGGTCAATCATTGCATCATTATTCCCTGATGCCGCCGATGGCTCGTTCGGGACCACATTGATTTCATCCGGCTGCAGTCGATCGCCGCCCATCAACGCGTCACTCACAACCTGCGGTTTCTGAGTCTCAGTCGGAGGATCATTGAACAATCCCGATAGCCAGGCCGGCTTCAAAGAGATCACCAGCAAAAGAGCCACAATGCCCGTCCCGACAATCCACAGTGTCACCCGACGCTGATCGATTCCCGGCATCCGGCCTCGTGGTTTCCTCTGCGATCGAAATCTCACGTCACGGCTCCCGGCCGGTCAAACAAAGGATGCTGCCCCGAAAGACACTGGGCCTCGATTGTAGCTGAAGTCGTGAGACTTCAGAACGGAAGTCTCACGAGTTCCGCTGCACTTCGTCCTCAAACAATCGACCCCACCGGGCCTGCCTCGGTGGCCAGAGGGCTTATGCACGACGCCTGGTCGACGCTTGGGTGACGACCGGAATGGCGCATAATCCGGTGAACCACCGGGGCAGGCCCGGTGGGGGGCGCCACTTCGATTGTTTGAGGCTGAGCGAGCGCCGATCTGCCGCGTCGGGCGGCATGTTCGATGTCACCCGGCACTGCGCTGTAATACGATTGCGGCTCAATTGCACACGTCGCCATTTCCAGAACCATTGTCAATCCCCATGGCAGATCCTCCTCTCCCCGAAAATCCGGCGGAACTCGCTCAGTTCGGCCGGCTCGAACTGGTCGCACGGCAACTGGTGGAGGGACTGATGATGGGACGTCATCGGAGTCCCTTCAAAGGTTCCAGCGTTGAGTTTGTTGAGCACCGGGAGTACTGCCCCGGCGATGAAATCCGTCACATCGACTGGCGCGCGTACGGCAAGACGGGGCGTTACTACGTCAAAGAATTCGAAGACGAAACGAACCTTCGCGCTCATCTGCTGGTCGACGTCAGCGGAAGTATGAATTACGCCGGTCAGCACGTCAGCAAGTTTCAGTACGCCCGGATGCTGGCCGCATCGCTGACGTGGCTGCTGCTGGGTCAGCGCGATTCCGTCGGAATGACGACATTTGATTCAGGAATCCGCGACCAGGTCAAGCCGTCCAGCAGTCGCGAGGCATTTCGCCGGGTGATTGAGATTCTGGAAGCAACCTCGCCCGGAGCCGACACCAGCATCGCGGCCATCCTTGAAAAACTTCTGCCGTCGATCCAGCGGCGCAGTCTGCTGATCCTGATCAGTGACTGTTTTGATGACACGGATCTGCTGGCGAAGTCGCTTCAGAGATGCCGTCATGCGAAACACGAAGTCGTGATTTTTCGCATCACAGCTCCGGAGGAGGAACAGTTTCCATTCGAAAGGCCGACTCAGTTCCGCAACCTCGAAAACCTCAACCAGCGACTGCTCGTCGATCCGGCACGGCTGAAAAGAGAATACCTGCGGCAATACAACGAGTTCGCCCGAACGCTCAGCAAAGACTGCGGTGCCATCGGTATCGACTGCCGCAGGCTGCTCACCAGTGAACCGCTGCAGAAAACGCTCGGATCATGGCTGGCCGAACGAATGGAATCCAAAGCCGTGCGACGGTGATCGACAAGGCAGGCTGGAAGCCTGCCTCACGATAAGACCGAGTTGATTCCCCCCGGCGGAGCGGCCGGGCAACAGTCGGCGGACTACTCCAGCACGGGCACTTTGTAGCTCAGCGCGCCAATGGCCTGGCCTTTGGGAACATTTCGATAGTTCTCATGGCACATGATGCACTTTTCCAGGACTACCGGAATCGCAGTCGCGGTGAGCAGGAATTTCTTGTCCCCCTCGGTCACTACTTCGTCTACAGATGACTTGCCCGCCAGGAGTTCCTTAATGGCTCGTTCCTCGAAGACACCTTTCGGAGAATTGTCCTCGTTATAGGGCTCTCCCGTCGCATCGACGAGTCGCACCGAGTGCCAGCCCTTCTTTTCCACCGCCTCAAACAGAGCCTTGAAAGCGCTGCCTGCGGCCAGATCCTTGTCGTCATGGACGTAATGCTGCGTGATCAGCACGATCGCTGTCTTGTAAATGTCGTCCAGCATTCGCACTTCGCGACGAGCCCGCTCCACGGAAGGCTCAAGAGTGGCCACGGACGCCCGCGCCTCTTCGGCTGTGCCTCGATTCAGTGAAACCAGAGTGCTGGAAACGAGTCCGGCAGCGAGCAGCAGTAAGAGTTGTGTTTTGCGATTCATGAACAAATCCTAATCTCAGAGCGGACTGCAAAACATGACGGCCACATCTATACCAGCGTACATGGGCTGAAGGAGGATGTCAATTTCCTGTCATAGCCAGTGGCGGAATGCTGAACGAGCACGATCCTGGCGTTCAGCGGTGATGCATGGTCAGAACGGAGACTTATCGGCCATCCCGCCGGAATTCGCTTCCGACCGATGGACCTGGCTGATAGGACACGGCACCGGGCGGTGTCTGGCCGGATGCATTCCGACGCTCTCGGGGTTCTGTGCGCACATTCCTCTTGATGCTTCGTTTCTTCATGTCCGCGATTCCGAACCTGTCGTCCGATGATGCGGCATGTGTGTCTGCTGTCCCGCCGCTGTCGGCATCCTCATCCGCATCAACCGCGGTCTCGACAGCTGACATGCCGAGAACGACCGTCAAAGCGCTGGCACTCGGCCTGTTTGCCGCGGCAACATATTCGGTCGCCAACCTTGCGCTGCGAGGCCTCTCGAAATCCGACGGCGGTGCTGGCTGGGACATGTGGGTGGCCGGCACGAAAGCCTTCCCAACCTTTGCGACAGCGGTCGTTCTGTTGTGTATTCGCCGCAGCCGCGGTCAGTCGACTTTTGCCGGATGGGACTTCGTCTGGCCGATCGCTTTGGCAGCATTGTTCAATCAGCTGGGAGGCAATTTTGCGTTTCAGATGTCACTGCGTGCCATCGGGCTGGCGATCTCTGTGCCACTCTGTTTTGCCTCGATCATCTGCAGCGGAGCCATTGTCGGGCGGACCGTGCTCGGAGATCAGGTGTCCGTCCGAACGAGCATCAGCATTGGTCTGATGGTTGCTTCGATCGTGTTTCTGTCCATCGCAGCAGAGTCTCGCGCTGTCACAGATGCCCGAACAGTCACTGCCGGAATTGTACCGGTGGAGACAGGTGAGGCGGTGGTGATCACGCAGGCGGACGCCTCAGATCAGGTCACTTCAAAGCCGTCGCCAATGAGTGTTCCGACAGGTGTGACGCTGTCAGTTCTGTCGGGACTTTGCTACGGAGTCACGGGCGTTTTCATTCGCCGGGCCGTCACGTCTCATATGCCGGTTGCGGCGACGCTGTTTCTCTTCAGCGCGGCGGGATTTCTGGTGCTGTGTCCTTTGAGCCTCGTCATGCTGCCCTTGCAGACGATTGCAGAGACCACTCGTCGGGAATGGTTCACGATCGCGGTCGCGGGGGCCTTCAATGCGATCGGTTTCTTCGCGATCACTCATGCCATGCGGTATCTGACAATCAGCCGGGCGAATGTCATCAATGCGTCTCAAAACGCGATGTGCGCTCTCGGAGCCGTGCTTGTCTTCGGGGAATCACTGTCTCCGATCGGCCTGTTCGGCATCGTCCTGACCATCGCCGGCCTGCTGGCGCTGGACCGAAAATAGAATACACTTTGTAACCCGATGCGTCAGCGAGGGACCAGGCCGGGGCATTCGCCTCGCTGTCGCTTTTTGAAGTTGCGCGTTTCAGGCCCGGAGGGCCGACATATCGTATGCC
>JANNGQ010001319.1:0-11679 GCA_031403975.1 Planctomycetota bacterium | reverse complement strand
ACTGGACGCCAGAGATTGTATTCATATTTCGTGTCCCAACTCGCGATCGCCGCATCTGCCAGCCCGATGTTGAGCATCGCAAACAGGCGGGCGTTCTCTTCGAGCGAGTTGTGTCGGTCCTCAGCGACAATCTGAGCAACCACGTTCCAGTGCCCGGGCGGCGTCGAAGTCCCGCCACCGTTGGCCCAGAACTTTGCGATGTCAGTCTGTTCGGCCGTCCGAGTTGTGCTGGTCGCCGAGCCGATCGCTTTCACTTCGTTCAGGGCCTTCGCGTAGGCGACGCTGCTCAATTCCGCAGGTGCCTTCGAGCGAAACTGTGATCCGCTGGTCATTGCCCACGGTTCGACTTCGGGCCATTGAGGCAGTACAGCGGCCTGCAGTGCAGGCGGCGTCGGACGCCAGTCGCCCGGATCTGTTCCCGGTGTGTACACGACGACGGCTGCGGAGCCGTCGGTTGCTCGCAGAGCCAGGATTCTGCTCGCGACGTCCTTGCCGGCATTGACGCCATCAGTCTCCGCCTGACTGTCGGGAATCAAAGTCAACGCCGCCGCATACTCAGCATCAAACGTGGCCTTTTGTGCCGGGAACATGGAGATCAGCGTTTCGTATGCGGCTGACACAGCCGCAGCCTCTTTGGAAGCTCGCGGGTGCACGACAGCCAGTGTCTCATACGGAGTGTATCGGCGATCGATCGAATTCACGGCATCAAAAACAGCCGTATGCATAGTTGCCAGGTCTCGCGCGGCTATTGGCGGAGAGGTTCTGTCCGTGCGAATCGCGTCCAGCAGAATTTCGTTCCATTGAAGCACAACGTCGGCCGACAGATATTGGCGAGTCTCGAGCACTTCCGCTGACAGCAGTCGATCAATTCTCAAGACCTCCGTGCAACGGGAAATACGACGGCTCCCGGACGATCCGGACGGCTTGAAGATGTTCATCGGCGAAGGTCTTTCTGTTGGAGTTACCAGCGGGTTCCTTCCTGCTTGTGGGGCAGGCATTCCTGCCTGCCTGGACTTAAAAAAGGCACGTGGTTTTGAATCGACAAGGCAGGCTGGAAAGCCTGCCCCACGATGAAACCGACAGTCCCAGAGCTGGATGAGGTCGTCAAGGAGAACTCGGGACAGTCGAACTGCGTTTGTCTGGTTCTGCCTGCGGCCTCCGATGCACTGTTTATCGTCGACGTCATCGGAGGGAGCGAATGAAATCTTTCCCGATTCGCAGGGATGCAGTTGCGAAGACAAATTCCCTGTTTGCAAAGAAACGAATGGAACGGTTGCGTTGGATAACCGGCAACGCCAACATGGGATGGAACGAGACGGGGTGGTGCGGCAGCGGATTATTCTCCGGGGATATTCATGACAACGTGGCCGATTGGTGTGTTTGCTTCCATTGATGCCGGGTTGGGCGTTCATCTGGACGTCGCACGCGAGCTGGGTGTGCCGACAATTCAGGTTCATGCGCCGCACGCCGAGACTCGCAATCCAGGGGGGCCGGTGAGTTTCTGAAGAAATGTTCCGACGCCGGAATCACCGTGACGGCGGTCTTTGGCGGCTTTGAGGGCGAAAGCTATGCCGACATCGCGACATCAGCCCGGACGGTGGGTCTCGTCCCCGAAGCAACTCGGGCCGCTCGAGTCAAAGAGATGAAAGAAATCAGCGATTTCACTCGATTGCTCAAGTGCGACACGGTGGCGCTGCACATAGGATTTGTTCCGCAGGACGCGAATTCAGCAAGCTACAAAGATCTGATCGCGACGACACGAGACCTTCTGGACCATGTCGCGGCGAATGACCAGCACCTGAATCTGGAGACCGGTCAGGAAACGGCTGAGCACCTGCTGCATTTCATGGGTGACGTCCAGCGGGACAACCTGTTCATCAATTTTGATCCGGCCAATATGATTCTCTATGGAACCGGCGAACCCATCGCCGCCCTGAAAAAGGTCGGTCGCTACGTCCGCAGTATCCACTGCAAAGATGCGAAATGGGCGGCAGAAAATGTCCGCGGCACCGCGTGGGGTCAGGAAGTCGCTCTTGGCGACGGCGATGTGGGCATGGAAACGTACCTGCGTACTTTGAAAGAACTCGGCTACGACGGACCGCTCACTATTGAACGGGAGATTCCTCAGGACCGCGATCGTCAGAAGGCCGACATCGGACAGGCTGTCCGATTGCTCACCACCTTGCGAATGAAGATTCTCGGCATATGACCGCCGCTGCATTTCATGTTTATTCCTGGAGAAGAGACGACTTATGCGTACCGCCAGAGTCTGGTTGCCGCTACTGACCTTTGCCATCATCGGCACCGTGTTACAATAAGGCAGCCGCTCACCGTTACTCAATCTTTGAAATGACTGTATGCAGTTCTGTTAACAAGTTGTTGACTCTTCCCTGTTTCCTATTCGCTATTCCTATGCCTGTCGAACTCCACGGACAACTCACTGCCGCCGACGCAACTTTCGCGATCGTAGTTTCACGATTCAACGAACTCATTACGAAGAGACTGCTGGAAGCTGCGATCGATACGGTTGTTCGCCACGGCGGCAATGCCGATCGGATCACGATTGCGTGGGTTCCCGGTTCGTTTGAGATCCCGTTGGCGGCGGCAAAACTGGCCAGGTCCGGCAAGCACTCGGCAGTCATCTGTCTCGGAGCCGTCATTCAGGGCGAGACGACTCACCATGAATACATCAACAGTCAGGTCACGGCCGGCATCATGACCATCACTCGTGAGACCGGTATTCCCGTGACATTCGGCGTGATTACCTGCGAATCGATGGATCAGGCTCTGGACCGCGCCGGCGGCAAAGTCGGCAACAAGGGGAACGAGGCGGCGCTGGCGGCCATTGAAATGGTGAGTCTGCTGAAAAAGATCTGACTGGAAGCGGCACTTGTTCATGTCATATTTCCCCTCCACTGACACTCGACGCGATTTTCTGACCCGGTCCGGCATGGGGCTCGGCAGCATTGCGCTGGCGGATTTGCTGGCGCAGGAGGCGTCAGCGGCGGAACCGAAAGATCGAGGTGTACTCGGTGAACCGCATACAGCGGCGAAGGCGAAGCGGATCATCTATCTTTTCATGTCGGGAGCGCCGTCGCACCTGGATCTGCTGGATTACAAACCGCTATTAAACAGGATGAATGGACAGCAGTTGCCGGATTCCGTCCGGGGAACTCAGCGACTTACGGGAATGTCGGGAAATCAGTCATCGATTCCGCTCGTCGGTTCACCATTTCAGTTCCGTCAGCATGGCGACGGAGGAGCCTGGTTCAGCGAACTGTTGCCGCACACGGCCAGCATGGCGAACGAATTGTGCGTTGTGAATTCGATGTACACTGAGGCCATTAATCACGGTCCCGGAGTAACGTTTCTGCAGACCGGAACTCAGATCGCCGGGCGGCCGAGCATCGGAGCATGGCTCAGTTACGGTCTTGGTCAGGACAACTCCAACCTGCCTTCCTTCGTGGTGTTGATCACGAAGGATAAAGGAGGTCAGCCGCTCGGTGCTCATCTGTGGGGCAGCGGATTTCTGCCGACTCGA
The DNA here is from genome assembly GCA_031403975.1 of Planctomycetota bacterium. GTDB lineage: Bacteria > Planctomycetota > Planctomycetia > Planctomycetales > Planctomycetaceae > SXXK01. The sequence goes on along the minus strand of JANNGQ010001319.1, from coordinate 8,138 downwards.
CATCAGGGCGTTCAGTTCCGGGCGGCTCAGGATCCCGTGCTGTATCTCGGCAATCCCGCGGGAGTCAGTCGGGACAGCCGCCGTCTGCTGCTGGATCGGCTGAAGGAATTGCATGAACATCAGTTCTCACAGACGCCGGACAGCGAGATTCAGAACCGCATCGATCACTACGAGATGGCGTTTTCGATGCAGTCCAGCGTCCCCGAAGCAACGGACTTTTCACAGGAATCCAGGGCCGTGCTGGATGAGTACGGTCCGGACGTTTCAACACCAGGCACATTCGCCGCAAACTGTCTGCTGGCTCGACGTCTGACCGAACGCGGCGTGCGGTTTGTTCAGCTCTATCATCAGGACTGGGATCATCACAGTGGTCTTCCGGGAGCCCTGCCGAATCTCTGCCGAGAAACGGATCAGCCCGCGGCAGCTCTGGTGAAGGATCTACGTCAGCGCGGGCTGCTCGATGACACTCTGGTGGTCTGGGGCGGTGAGTTCGGGCGAACGAACTATTGCCAGGGGAAGATCTCGGCCGATTTCGGACGCGACCATCATCCGCGCTGCTTCAGCATCTGGCTGGCAGGCGGCGGCGTGAAACCCGGTTCGCTGTACGGATCGAGCTGTGAGTTCGGCTACAACGTGGCAACCGACGGTCTGCACGTTCACGATCTTCATGCCACGATCATGCATTTGCTCGGCATCGACCACGAACAACTGACGTACAGATTCCAGGGCCGTCGCTATCGCCTGACGGACGTGCATGGAAACGTGGTACACGGAATTGTCGGTTGAGATACAGAACCACCGGGGTAAACCCATTCGTATCTACACAACGGACGTCCTTGAATGTCCCTTCACGGGTCCCGACTGCCGGTTTCTACGGCGATTCATCAGCGTCGATTAGCGTCTATCAGCGGTTTGGAACCGCTCATGAACGCTGATAGCGGCGAATCAACACGAGACACGAACCAGATCGAGACATCAACAGAACGGCCAGATCCTCAACGTCTTGTCTCCAAATGCCAATGAACTGTTGACCATCCTCTGCGAATGCGGGGTCCTGCTGTTCATCAAGAATTGGCCTTTGATGACTTCGGACCGCATCGCGAGTTGTGAAGATACAAATGGGGTAAACCCGGTGGCGGGGAGAGCGCGCTCGGAGGGTTCGGGACCTGCGTCCGATTGCTTTGATCGATCGTCCGCCGGTAAGCTGTTGGCGTGTTGAATCCTGCCGCCAGGCTCCTTTTTTCCCTCCCGGAGCTGATGACCATGTCCCGCCAATCGCGGCGATGGCTTTGCCTGAGCGCCGTCTGCATTCTTTCGTTCGCAGGATTCAGCCGCGATGCGTTGTCTCAGGACACGCATGCTTTTGCATCGCTGCAGGCAACGTATGACAGATCTCAAAGTGCCTCGCTGAAGAAATACTGTGTGAGCTGTCATTCAGCAGCCGAGCAACAGGGTGAGCTGGATCTGGAGCGGTTTCATTCCGTCGCGGATATGCGGCGGGATGTTGTGCCGTGGCAGCGTGTGGTGGAAATGATCGATGACGGGGAAATGCCGCCGAAGGATGCAGAGGTGCAGCCATCCGGAGTAGAACTTGCGGCGCTTCGGAACTGGGTTCGAGCTGTGCTCGACGCCGAAGCGATTGCCAACGCAGGCGACCCGGGACCTGTGGTGTTGCGCCGGCTGAACAACGCGGAGCTGACCTATACAATTCAGGATCTGACCGGTGTGGCGCTCGAGCCTGCTCGCGCGTTTCCCGTTGACAGCGCTGCCGGGGAAGGATTCACTAACGTCGGCAATGCCCTTGTGATGTCGCCGGCTCTGGTTCAGAAGTATCTGGATGCCGCCAAGGAAGTCGCGAATCACGCGATGCTGCTGCCTCACGGGATCGAGTTCTCATCCAGCACGACCTCGCGCGACTGGAGTGAAGAAAAGCTGGCCGGCATACGCGCCTTTTACGCAAAATTCACGGACAATGGCGGCGCCACGGCGGTCAACCTGCAGGGCATTCAGTTTGAAACCAACGGCGGCGGACGAATCCCGCTTGAGAAGTACCTGAGTGCCACGCTGAACGATCGTGAGCCGCTCAAGGCCGGGACGAAAACGATCGCCGAGGTTGCTCGTGAGCATTCACTGAACGAAAAGTACCTGTCGACGCTCTGGACATCGCTGAATGATACAAAGCCATCGCTCGTGCTGGACCTGATCCGGGTTCAGTGGCGAGCGTCGACGCCGGACGATGTGCCAGCACTGACGAGTGCGATTGTGCGATGGCAGCAGACTCTGTGGCGGTTCACGACGATTGGTCATATCGGCAAACGCGACGGGCCAAAGGCGTGGCAGGTCCCCGTCACGCCGCTCGCCGCACGGCAGGAACTCCGCACCAAACTGCCCGCGCCGCAGGATGGAAAAAACATCACGTTGTACCTGACGACCTCCGATGCTTCCGATGGCCACGAGCATGATTTCGCCGTCTGGGAGAATGCTCGCTTTGTCGCTCCCGGTCAGCCGGACCTGCTGCTGCGTGATGTGCGTCATGCGGTCACAGCGCTGTCGGCTCACCGGGAACAGGTTCTGGCGAGTGCAGCCGCGAGTCTGAATGCAGCGGCTGAGGCTCTGGCGGCCGAGGCCGGCGGATCTGCTGTTGACGCAGCCGCCATCGAGCAGCTCGCAAAGTCGCATGGCGTTGATCGAGCCGTTCTCGCCTCGTGGTTCGCCTGCCTCGGTATCGGCGCGGGACAGGCCCGGATCGAATCGTACATCACACAGAAGTCTGAGCGATCGGAGAACTATGATTTCATCAAGGGCTGGGTCGGCCCGGATGCGCTGAGCGTCGTCGCGAATTCGTCGGATCAGATGGTCCGCATTCCGGGCGACATGCAGCCTCACAGCGTCGGCGTTCATCCGACCCCGAAACTGCGGGTCGCAGTCGGCTGGAAGAGTCCGATCGCCGGTCCGGTGAACGTCACAGGGCGCGTTCAGCGGGCTCACATCGGTTGCGGCAACGGAGTCACCTGGCTGCTTGAGCTGCGCCGCGGAAATACTCGTCAGCGACTTGCCGCGGGCACCGCAGGCGGCGCGGAAGAGCACACGTTCGGGCCCTTTGACAATCTGGTCGTTCAGCCCGGCGACCTGCTGTCGCTGATCATCGGACCTCGTGACGGCGAGCATTCCTGCGACATGACGGCCATCGGGATGTCGATCACGGCGGATACGAAGCAGGAGTGGGATCTCTCAAGGGACATTTCGCCCGACATTCTCGCGGGCAATCCTCATTCGGATCGACTCGGCAACGTCGATGTCTGGCATTTCTACAGTGAGCCTGATTCCGGGGGAGGGGCTGAGTCCATTATCCCGGTCGGATCACTCATCGCTCAATGGCAAGTCGCGCCGGATATCGATGCAAAAAGGGCGCTCGCGGAAAGACTTCAGTCGCTGCTGACGAATGGCGTCGGCGACCTTGCTGCCGATTCACCGGACGCAATTCTGCACGGTCAGCTCACGTCGCTGAACGGGCCATTGTTCTCGGCAGTGCGCGGTCAACTTCTGGCTCAGGGAGTTCCAGTCCCGGCTGCTGCAGAGGAATCGGGACTCTTGGAATCTTATGGCCTTGATCCCGCCCTGTTCAGCAGGCATCCCGACGGTGGAACGATCGACGCGGCGAACTTTTGTGTGCAGGCTCCGTCAATGATTGAGTTCTCGGTGCCGGCTGATTTTGTCGAAGGCTGCGAGTTCGTCACCACGGGATCACTTCACGCAGAGACGGGCTCGGAAGGAACCGTTCAACTGCAGGTGCTGACTGAAAGGCCCGCTGAGATTTCCGGACTGGCCACCAGCGCCGCGACAGTCGAAGGCGGCAAGTCGACATGGACCGACGGCGACAAGCCGCTCAGCTTTGATTCGCCGATCCTGTGCGGCGACAACAGCGCGGCGAAAGAACGGCTGAGCGCTCAGTTCGAAGAATTCCGGAGTCTGTTTCCCGCCGCACTGTGTTACACGAAGATCGTTCCGGTGGATGAAGTTGTGACTCTGACACTTTACTATCGTGAGGACGATCATCTCAGGCGGCTGATGCTGGACGAATCACAGGCAGCGGAACTCGACCGGCTATGGGATGACATGCACTTCGTCCGGCAGGACGCGCTGGCCCTGGTCGATGCATATGAACAGCTCTGGCAGTTCGCAACTCAGGATGCCGATCCCACTGCTTTCACTCCGATGCGCGACGGCATCATGCAGAGGGCGGACGAGTTCCGAAAACTGCTTGTCGATACGGAGCCAGTGCATGTGCAGGCTGTCATCGACTTTGCCGGGCGCGCCTGGCGAAGACCTGTTAATGCCGCAGACGAGGCCCGGATGCGGGCACTGTATGAAAAATTGCGGGAGCAGGAGCTGCCTCACGACGCCGCCGTTCGCATGCTGCTGGCACGAGTTCTCGTCACGCCGGCGTTTCTGTATCGCGGCGAACAGCCGTCGGCGGGGACGGAACGAACGGCTGTCAGCGACTGGGAACTGGCAACGCGTCTGAGCTACTTCCTGTGGTCATCCGCGCCGGACAATGAACTGCAGAAACTTGCGGCTGCCGGGTCTCTCAGGGATCCGCAGATTCTCCGGAGTCAGACACACCGCATGCTGGCCGATCCGCGAACCCGCCGGATGGCGATTGAATTCGGCTGTCAGTGGCTGCATATCCGCGACTTCGATCAGCTGGATGAAAAGAGCGAGCAGCACTACCCCGAGTTCACTGGTCTGCGCGGTGATATGTATGAGGAAGCCATCCGTTTCTTCGAAGACATGTTCCGGCACGACGGCTGTGTGCTGGATCTGCTCGACGCAGACCACACGTTTGTCAACGGTCGATTGGCTCAGTTCTATGAATTAACCGGCATCAATGGAGACGAATGGCGGCGCGTTGACGATTCGAAGAAGGTCTCCCGCGGCGGCATCCTCACGATGGCGGCGACGCTGTCAAAGCACTCAGGTGCTTCCCGGACGAGTCCTATTCTGCGCGGCAACTGGGTCTCGGAGTTTCTGCTGGGCGAAAAACTGCCGCGGCCGCCCAAGGATGTCCCCGTGCTTCCTGAGGAAGCTCCGCCGGAACTGACCGAACGCCAACTCATCGAACGTCACAGCAGCGACGCAGCCTGTGTCAGATGTCACCAGCGGATCGACGGCTTCGGGTTCGCTCTGGAACAGTTCGACACGATCGGCCGACTGCGAACTCAGGACGCCGGCGGCCATGCGATCGATGTTGCGAGTGTACTTCCCGACGGCACCCCGGTTGTCGGAGTCGAAGGCCTCCGCAACTACCTTCTGACCACACGTCGTGACGACTTCCTCCGCACCTTCTGCCGCCGCCTGCTGGGATACTCCCTCGGTCGGTCGGTGCAGTTGTCCGATGAACCGCTGATCGAAGAAATACTGACGCGCATGAAGGAAGAGGACTACCGCTTCTCGTCAGCTCTGGAAACAATTGTCCTGAGCCCGCAATTCCGCATGATTCGTGGCACGGAGTCACAATGACGGTCACTCCGGGATTGTCCGCCGTTTTTCGCAAGGTCCGGCTCATGCGTGGTGATTTGTCCGTCACCGTCTTCGACCGTCGCACTGCGTTCGCCGTGCTGCAGGTTGTCTGCCTGCTGCCCGCCATCGGAAGCCAGGTCGCTGTTTCAGCTGACGAATCCGATCAGTTCTTTGAATCCGAGATCCGGCCGCTGCTCATCGAGAAGTGCATCGGTTGTCATGGCGAACAGAAGCAGTCGGGCGGTCTGCGTCTGGATTCCCGGGATGCCATGCTGACGGGAGGAGAGTCCGGAGCTGCGATGACTCCTGGAGACGCCGCCACCAGCCGCATTGCTCAGGCCGTGCGCTACGACGGCGATCTGAAGATGCCGCCGAAGAAACCCCTGCCGGATCCTCAGCAGCAGGCGATGATCCGCTGGATTGAACTGGGTGCTCCGTGGCCAAAGGATTCGAGCCCATTGGTCGCCGCCGCCGGAAACGCATCTCAATCGCACTGGGCGTTTCAGCCTGTACAGGATCCGGAGGTACCGTCGGTTGAGACAGCCCTCGTGCGGACTCCCGTGGATGCGTTCATCGTCGAGAAACTGAAGGAGGCGGGGCTCAAACTGTCGGCGGAGGCGGATCGCAGAACTCTGATCCGCCGAGTTTCTTATGCGCTCACCGGGCTGCCGCCCGCTGCGGAGGATGTCGACGCGTTCGTCAGTGATCCCGACCCACGGTCCTATGAAGAGCTGGTGGACCGGCTGCTGGCATCCCCGGCACACGGCGAGCAGTGGGCCAGGCACTGGCTCGATGTGGCCCGCTATTCGGATACCAAAGGCTACGTTTACGCGCGTGAAGAACGATTCTGGGTTCATGCGTGGAACTATCGCGACTGGGTCGTGAAGGCTCTGAACTCAGACATGCCGTATGACCGGTTTCTGCTTCTGCAGCTCGCCGCGGATCAGGTTCCGGATCGTGCGGACGATGACGTGGCCGCGATGGGGTTTCTCACGATAGGCCGCCGCTTCCAGGGTGTCAGACGAGACATCATCGACGACCGGATTGACGTCGTCTGTCGAGGCACGATGGCTCTGACGGTCGGCTGTGCCCGGTGTCATGATCACAAATACGACCCGATCCCCACAGCCGACTACTACTCGCTCTATGGTGTGTTCGACAGCTGCCGCGAGCGACTCGTACCGATCCCGGGCGCCGTTGCGGATGAGGCCTTCGCCAAAGACCTGGCGACTCGTACTGCGGCGCTTGAAAAACTGAGGCAGGATCGGCGTGAGTCGACTTCGGCGCGAATCCGCTCCCGGATTGCCGATTATCTGCAGGCCCAGAGGGAGCTGCACAAGTATCCGGAGGAAGGCTTCGATCAGATTCTGGAAACGACCGATCTTCTGCCGGCGTTTGTGCATCGCTGGCGGGATTATCTTCGCGACGCCGACCGCCGCAGCGATTCGGTATTTGTCGCCTGGCACCGTTTTGCGAAGATTCCTGAGTCTGAATTTGCCACAAGGGCCGCGGCAGAAACACTCGCACTTCGTGACCTGAGTCGCGGACAGATCCATGTTCGTGTTGCCGAAGTCTTCAACACTCCGCCGGATTCGTTCGACGCAGTCGTCAAACGATATGCGCAGGTTTTTGCGGACATCGATCAGCTCTGGCAGGCACAACTGGCGCAGGCGAGCACGGACGGCACTGCCCGGCCCGACCGCATGACGGACGAGGCCGACGAACGGTTGCGACGATTGATGTACGGGCCGGGTTCGCTGTGTGAAGTTCCGGACGAACCGATTGTTCAGATCGAATACGACGTCGATTCCGGAGCCTGCAACGAGCTCTGGAAACTGCAGCTCGAAGTTGACCAGGCCATCATCGGTGCCGCTTCCCAGCCTCGCTTCGCAGTGATCATAGAGGATCGCGAGTTCCCGTCCGAGCCTCGGATTTTCAAACGAGGCAATTCGGCCAACAAGGGCGACGATATCCCGAGACAGTTTCTCGGGCTGCTCAGCGGCGACAACCGTCAGCCGTTTCAGCACGGCAGCGGTCGACTGGAAATGGCGAAAGCCATTATCGATCCCGCCAATCCGCTCACGGCGAGAGTCATCGTGAACCGGGTCTGGGCCCATCACTTTGGTGCAGGACTTGTTTCAGCGGTCGGCGATTTCGGAACGCGTGCCGAACCGCCATCGCATCCGGAACTGCTCGACTGGCTGACATCCCGTTTCATCGCCGACGGATGGAGCCTCAAGAAGCTGCATCGACTGATTGTTCTGTCAGCCGTGTTTCGCCAGTCGTCAACAGGACCGGCCGATGCATCCGCGATCATGAAGGCTCAGACCGCCGACCCGGCCAACCGATTGCTGTGGCGAATGAACGTGCATCGCCTGTCGTTCGAAGAACTGCGGGACTCTATGCTGGCGGTTTCCGGTCAGCTTGACCTGCGTCAGGGGGGGAAGCCGACGGAGTTATTCACGCGACCGTTTCCTGTGCGGAGAACACTGTACGGCCTGGTCGATCGCCAGTTCCTGCCGGGAACTCTTCGCATGTTCGACTTCGCCAATCCGGATCTGCACATTCCTCAGCGCAGCGAAACGACGGTACCTCAGCAGTCGCTCTTTTTGATGAAT
>JANNGQ010001318.1:0-5434 GCA_031403975.1 Planctomycetota bacterium | reverse complement strand
CCCCTGAACAACAGGCACAAACTTCTTCGTCCTGTGCAGATTCAGAACGCTTGTAGTACGGAACATACAGAAGGAAATCGCAATGATGTTGTTCTTCAGATGTTTGTTCTATGTCACCTTCCGTTCGCGGATCCAGTCGGTATGGAATTTCTCGCCGCGAGGTTTATCCGTGCGTTCGTAGGTATGAGCACCGAAGTAGTCTCGCTGATCCTGAAGCAGATTCGCCGGCAGCCGGCCTCGGCGGTAGCCGTCGTAGTACGTCAGAGCCGCGCTGAAGCCGGGGACGGGAAGGCCGAGCTGGATGGCGGTGGAGACGACTCGACGCCATGCCGGCTGAGCCTTGCTGATCGCCGTTTTGAAGAAGTCATCCAGCAGCAGGTTTTCGAGGTTCGGATTGTTGTCGAAGGCTTTTTTGATGTCTTCGAGGAATCGAGAACGAATGATGCAGCCGCCTCGCCAGAGATACGCGATCGGGCCGTTCTGCAGTTTCCATCCGAATTCCTTCGCCGCCGCGTCGAGCTGAACATAACCCTGAGCGTAGCTGCACAGCTTGGACGCATACAGAGCCTGCTTGACGTCATCAATGAACTGTGTTTTGTCGCCCGTGAATTTGGTATCCGGGCCGGACAACACTGCTTCCGCCCGGACACGTGCGTCTTTCTGAGCTGACAGGCAGCGAGCGAATACGGCTTCCGTGATCAGAGTCGTCGGCACGCCAAGATCCAGAGCGTGCTGGCTCATCCATTTGCCGGTACCCTTCTGGCCGGCCGTGTCGAGAATCAGATCGACAAGATCTTTGCCGGTTTCTTTGTCCTTCACTGTGAAGATGTCACGAGTGATTTCGATGAGGTAGCTTTCCAGTTCGCTTTCGTTCCATTCTCTGAAGACCTGATACAACTCGGCGTTGGACAGCCCGATGCCATACTTCAGGATGTAGTAGGCTTCACAGATCAGCTGCATGTCGCCGTACTCGATGCCGTTATGCACCATCTTGACGTAGTGCCCGGCCCCGGCTTCGCCGACCCATTCGCAGCAAGGAATGTCGTTGTTCGGTCCTACCTTCGCGCTGATCTTCTGGAACACGTCTTTAACGAACGGCCAGGCATCCGGATGACCGCCGGGCATGATGCTGGGACCTTTCAGAGCCCCTTCTTCTCCGCCAGAGACGCCAGTACCGATGAATCGAAATCCCTCTGCCGCCAGTTGTTTGCTGCGGCGGTTGGTATCGACGTAATCGGCGTTGCCGCCATCAATGATGATGTCGCCTTTCGATAACAGCGGTTTGAGCTGATCGATGACCGCATCCACAGGAGCACCCGCCTTGACCATGATCATGACTCGGCGAGGTGCCGCGAGGCTGCTGACAAAGTCGGCGAGCGTGTCGTAGCCCCTGATGCGATCCGGCATACCCGGTTCGACAACTCCCGGCGGTCGACTTCCGAGTCCGCTGACGAATTCGTGAGTGGTCTCCGTCGTGCGGTTGTAGACGCCGACTGAGAAACCCTTGTTGGCCATATTCATGACCAGGTTCTGACCCATGACAGCAAGGCCGATGAGACCGATATCGTGCTTAGACATTGATTAGTGCGCTTCTTCAGAAAGTAGAACGGGACAAGATCGCGACAGCGACCGACGGCGTAGCCGGATTCGTGAGAATTCGGAGGTGACCCGGTGTTTCCGAAGTCTGACGAATCCGGCTATCGAAACCATTCCTGCATGTTTCATTGCGGAAAATCCGCGGCGTTTCGCTGGTCTCACCACACAAACAACAAATCCCGGCCGACGGAGCGACCGGTCAACAGTAGTCTATCGCTGAACCCGCGCCGATCCGCCGGCCGCAACACCTTCGACTTCTTTGATCGTCGCCATGGTTGTGTCGCCGGGATAGGTCGTCAGAAGTGCTCCGTGAGCCCAGCCGAGATCCAGGGCCGTCTGCGGATCTTTGCCGCTGAGCAATCCATAAAACAATCCCGATGCAAAGCCGTCGCCGCCCCCGATACGGTCGATGACGTCGAGTTCGCACTGTCTGGCTTTGTACGTCTTGCCTTCCAGCCACAGCACCGCGCTCCATGTGTGGCGATTGGTCGAGTGGACCTCCCGCAGAGTTGTTGCGACGGCTTTGACATTCGGAAGTTCCTTTGCCACGCCTTCCATCATGCCGAAGAAGGCTGTCGGATCGAGCTTCGACGAATGTTCAACATCCTGGCCCTTCAGTCCGAGTCCCTTCTGGAGATCTTCTTCATTGCCGACCAGTATATCGCAATGTTCGACGATCTTTCGCAGAGTCTGCTGAGCCTTGTCGAGACCACCGCTGATCTGCCACAGTTTGGCTCGATAGTTGAGGTCGAACGAAGTGACGGCACCTGCAGCTTTTGCGGCCTTCATGCCTTCGATGATGACTTCGGGAGTTGTCGGTGACAGAGCGGCGAAGATCCCGCCGCTGTGGAACCAGCGAATTCCGCCGGCGAAAATCTCGCCCCAGTTGAAGTCTCCGGCTTTCAGCATTCCTGCCGCTTCGTTGCTGCGATTGTAGAACACGACCGGACCTCGCACGCCGTGTCCCTGATCGCTGTACACGGTCGCCATATTCGGTCCGCGGACGCCGTCGTGAGCGAACCTCTTATAGAAGGGCTTTACGCCCATCGCACGGACTCGTTCATTGATCAGATCGCCGATGGGATAGTCGACCATCGCACTGGCGATACCGGCTTTCAGTTGAAAGCAGTCTGCCAGATTCGCCGCACAGTTGAACTCACCGCCGCTGACGTGGATCGCCAGTTGATTGGCTTTGCGGAACGGAATGATACCGGGGTCGAGCCGATGCACGAGGGCTCCCAGGGACACGAAGTCGAGAGCCCCGGATTTTGGAATGTTCAGCATGGAAGCGGTTCCTTGAGTGGTCGTCAGAATGGGCGGCGTATGCTAGAACCTGCGGACTCTGAATTCAAAACCAGGGGTCACCGATCCGCAGCATTCCCGATTGAGCGACGCAGAGCATGACCTCTCGTTGGCGGAGTGACGGGCGGTCCGTCACTCAGAGGCCGGGGATTTGCTGCCGCAGGATTCTAATGAAACAATCTGCAACCACACTGTGTCTGTTGATTGCACTGATTACGAGCGTCGGCCAGGCGTTCGCTCAGGAGCCGCGAATTCCGCCGGCTCCGGTGCCTGCAGTGAATCCGATGATCTCACGGATCGCGTTCGGATCATGCTCGACGCAGGATGAACCGCTGCCGATCCTTCGCACGGTGCTCGAATGGGAACCCGATCTGTTCATCTATCTCGGCGATAACATTTACGGCGATACGTTTGACATGAAACTGCTGGAAGCGAAATACGGACAGCTTGCAGTCAAGAAGGATTTTATGGCTTTGCGGGCCGCCGTTCCGACGATCGCGACCTGGGATGATCACGACTATGGCAGCAACGATGCCGGCAAGGAGTTCCCGTTCAAGGCGGAGTCCAAAGAGATCTTCCTGAAATTCTGGAACGAACCGACTCCCAGCCCGCGTCGCGCGCATGAGGGCATTTATACGAGTTATCGGTTTGCAGATCCTGCGGCGAAGAAGACACTGCAGATCATCCTGCTGGATACTCGTTCGTTTCGCGACCCGCCGCTGACGAATCCGTTCGGGTCATGGAAGAACGATTACCTGCCGGACACAAATCCCGCGAAAACGATTCTTGGCGAAACGCAATGGGCCTGGCTGAAGGAGCGCCTTATGGAACCCGCCGACCTTCGAGTGATCGGAACCAGCATCCAGTTCAGCCACGAGTACAACGGCTGGGAATCATGGACGAACTTTCCCCTCGAGTTGATGAAGATGGTCAGCCTGATCGGCGAAACGAAAGCCAACGGAGTGGTCTTCATCTCCGGAGACGTTCACTGGGGTGAGCTGTCGATTCTTAAAACTCCGAATTGCTATCCCCTTCACGATGTCACCGCAAGCGGTCTTAATCGCGACTGGGAGGAACTCGAACCCAACCAGAACCGTCATGGCGATGCCTGCCAGGATTTCCACTTCGGTATGCTCGACATCAGCTGGTCCGGCGACCCGTCGGTCCAGCTCCGCGTCCACGACATGACCGGTCGTGCAAGAGTCCGCAAGACGGTGAAGCTGAATGAACTGCAGTTCTGATTCAGAACCCCTGACAAAACCTGTGTGAGCCGCGACGGACCTTCAGAGTCACCGCGTCACCTCCGAATTCTTACGAATCCGGCGACAAGGATCCTTCAAAGCGTCACGCCGCTTCGGAGGGAGCATCGACGGGCTTCGGTCCGATGGATTTTGAGCCGTCTTTGTGGCGGGCCTTGAGGTCGAAGAGGCCAAAGATTTCCGAGGCATTCAGGCTGAGCGAGCGGTTCGAGTTGTCTCCGTCGCCGAGGATGGCTTCGAACATCTCACGTTTCTCGCGGAGAATCCGGTCGATGCGTTCTTCGATCGTGTTCTTCGAAATAAACCGCGTCACGATCACCGGGTTCTTCACGCCGATACGATGCGCACGGTTGATCGCCTGATCTTCGACGGCGGGATTCCACCAGCGATCGAAGAGAAACACATAACCGGCAAACTGCAGATTCAGCCCCACGGCTCCTGTGCCGTAGCTCATCAGCAGAATGTGAGCGTCGGGGTCCTGTTTGAACTTCGCCAGAATCGGCTCGCGTTTCGGCGTGGGAACGCCGCCGTGGTAAATGAGAGGATTGAATGGCTTCAGGTGCGGTGCCAGCCAGTCGATGGTTTTCGTCCACTGGCTGAACAGAATCGCCTTTCCGCCGCTGGCGGCGATTTCTTCCATGTCGGCCATCAGGCGTTCCAGCTTGGCGCTTTCGCCTGTGAGTGGATCGAAATTCGTGATCTGCTTCAGCCTCAGCACCAGTTCGAAGACGTGCTGCACAGAAATGGAATCACCGAGCTCGTTCAGGTGAATGATGCCTTCTTTCTCGGCCGTTCGATACGCCAGTTCCTGAGCGTCCGTCAGTTCCAGTTCCGCGTCGCGATCGATCCGCGGCGGCATGTCTTTCATCACCAGATCTTTGGTCCTGCGGAGGATGTACTTTTTGGCGAGCTTCGAAAGCTGTCTCAGATCGGGGCTGCCGCCTTTCGGAATGACTTCCATGAATTCAAACAGTGCCGCCAGTTCTTCCGGCCGGTTCTCAATCGGAGTTCCGGTCAGTGCCCAGCTGCGTCGGCGCTTGATCGAACGCGCTGTCTCGGCGGTTCTCGAATCCCGATTCTTGATCCGCTGAGCTTCGTCGAGCACCAGCAAATCAAACTTCGGCTGTTCCTCTTCCGGGATCTCAGCAAGGTCGCGAGCCATAAGTTCGTAGTTTGCGATGAGGATCGGCACACCCGGCATCGTCCACAGCATGCGGCGCCGGGCTCCGTTGCCTTCGACTGTGACGACGGGCAGTTCCTCGGCCCACATTCTGAAT
>JANNGQ010001317.1:0-2405 GCA_031403975.1 Planctomycetota bacterium | reverse complement strand
GTCCCCGTGACGAGCCTTCAGGGGCTCGCGCTGATCGATCGTGGCAGTCTGCCAGTTTGAGCGATGTTTCACACGTGAATGCTCATCACGCGGAGCGTGATGGCTACTTTGCTCAGCTTGTCCCGGCACACATCCGATTGGGTCTTCAGGCCTCTGCCGGTTCTCTCAGCCGCGGAGTGGTCCGCTGCTGCGCGGCACAGTCGTTCTGCGAACCGGATGGCCGGTTCCTCGAGGGCGAACAAAGGTGTCAATGGCGAACAAAGGTGTCAGGAACCGTTTCCGAGGAATCCGGTATTATTGGTTCCTGACACCGATGACATTCCACCGTGACGGCATGGTCGATGAATCTGTGCCGGTCGGAGGATGTGTACTGATGAGTCATCGACTCGTCAGTGCATTCAAGGATGCGACTGTCACTGATCGCGACTCGGAAAACGTAGCCGTCACGGTCCCCGTGACGAGCCTTCAGGGGCTCGCGCTGATCGATCGTGGCAGTCTGCCAGTTTGAGCGATGTTTCACACGTGAAGGCTCATCACGCGGAACGTGATGGCTACTTTCCATGATTCACTTCCCGGGACGCAACAATCACGCTCGCGTCCGACGCATGACAACCAGGAACGCGCCGGCCAGGGCAATCCCTGCGAGAATGATGATTGTCGAATTGAAGCTGCCGGACGGTTGCGACTTCCACGGTGAGCGGGCTTCAGCCACGGCAACGACAGGTTGCGGCAGAGGCGACGGAAACGCGCTGGTCGGTTGCGAAACCGGCATTGATTTCGACCCGCCGGGAATCGGCACCAGTTCCGGCTCGCCTGATTTCGACGCGGGTGACCGGCCACTGGCAAACGCCGGCGATTTGGCCCAGGACAACAGTGCTTTCCAGTCAGCCGTGAGCAATAAATCAAAGCCGGGATTGAGCTCCTTCACCTGGCACGAGCAGGCACCTGCCAGAAATGTCGCCGAATCGCGGATGTTGTCGGGCGAGATTCCCATTCCGACCAGCGGCAACAGCGCTCGACCGCGACCGAAGACTGGAAACACTTGCGGCTCTTTCAGTGTCGCCAAGTCCGGCTCACAGCCCGACAGCATCGCGATCAGAGCCTGTTCCCTGGAATCGTCCCTGCGAATCCGCATGAGCGAGAATTCCAGCCGCAGGGGGAGGCCCCTCCTGAATGACATCTTCGGGTGAGTCGGTCAACTCCGGAAGCTTGAGGGTCTGCTGAAGCTTCTTCAATTCCGCTTCGAGTGTCGCCGCAGCAAGATCGTCTTGCCTGGAATCGCCACAGTCGACCATGATCCAGACGGCAGTCTGTCCAGCCGTCAGTCGCTGCAGGAGTTCCCTTCGCGACGGGGAATCGAGCAGCCTCGATAGTTCTGACTCGCCGAACGATCCTGACCAGACTGGCTGATCGAGTTGCAGGTAGGCGGGGTACTGCACCACCAATTGCGGGAACTCCAAACTCCGCGTTACTTTTGACAATTCCTGGTCAGCAGGTTCGGGGGAAGCATCCAAATCGACCGTACGGATTGACAGATTGGCATGCGCTGTCCCGGCCTCGCCTCGCAAGGCCGTGAGCCGTTCCTGATCTGTGGAGGACAGCGGTCCTCGATGAAACAACACAGCCCGGTACGCATCGGGGTGCCAATGCTCTAAGGCATACCGAAACACGGGAACGTTGCAGGCCAGTGCGAACGTAGTCGTGACACCGACGAATGTCGCAATCGCCAGAGTGGACAGCAGCCTTCGTCGGACGAGGAGAGATTTCATCTGGACGACCGAACCTTCCGGGATTCACCGACGCACTGACGCAGAAGCAGTATTCGCCATGCTGAGCAGCCTACTCATCCAGCCGCCGGAGTTCGATCCCGGAAAGCCCTGGACGATGGGTTTTGCCGCAAACGTATCATCACGAGTCTGCACCTGTTCCCGCCGCCACCCTTGAGTTGAAATCAGGGACTTGATCTGGAATAGTGAAGGACGCTTCTGCCGACCAGCGGAGTGCCGCTGGTCGTGCGAAGGCGTTGTCGAGATCACGGATCGCGGTGATGGACCAAACTCGCCACGGCAACTTCGGCTCAGGGCCGCAGTCACTTAGTACCGGCGGACGGACGACAGCCGGAGCTTCTGGATGGGCAGGTAGCCGTCGGCCGGATCTGCGTTCGCGTTCATGTATGAGGATTGCGGCCGGATCGCACGGTATGGCCGCACGCCGGACGCCAGAAGGAGGTTTCACGAATGAGTTTCGTCCAGAAGTTCTTCACGGCGATCTTTCCGACGAGTTGGGCCAGGAGCATGGAAGCCGATTCGCGCCGATGGATGGTCCGCTGCGGATGTGGCTTCGCTATATCCGTCTGGGACAGCGGCGGCATTCGCTGGAAAGCGACCGGGAATCCCCGGTGGTAC
>JANNGQ010001316.1:0-2733 GCA_031403975.1 Planctomycetota bacterium | reverse complement strand
ATACGTGAAGCCCCCGTTCGAGTTGAGAGTGACGGCTCCATTGGCTGGGTTGGAATACAGCACGGCCGTCAGCGGATCCTGTTCCATGTCCGTGTCGTTCGCGAGAACTCCGGATGCCGCAACCGTGTACGAATCTCTGGTAGCGGTATAGCTGTTTGACGCAGCATAGGGAGGCATCCCGGACAGCAGGATTCGCGCTTCATACGACTCGCTGCTGTGAGAGACTTGCCATGACGATCGCCGCCTTCGTCCATGCACTCGCAGTTGCGACAGTCATTCTGACAGAAAGGCGCGCCATCGCCTGGCGGCCCCTGGACACTGCGACGCTATCGCTGCGCCATTCCTGAACTGCCCCCCCCCGCCTATTCGTCCACTCACCATGACAATTCTCCTGTGTGCCACGCACTCGGTGAAACCGCAAATCCTTCGTATTGCATGTGCGACTCAGCCGGGCTGAGTCCGGACTGCATACGGACGAGTCAATAGGCCCTCACCTACGTTGATAAGTAATGTTCCATCCCTCTTTCCCGCCGTCAAGGACCACGCGACTTGCGATTTCGCGGAATCTGCAATTATCGTCCACGTCTGAGTCCAGGCAACGAGCCGGAGCCACCATGTCAATCATCCAGTCGTAGAACGGCGGCGCTTTTCGAAACCATCACGGATGGCCAACTGGAGCACCCTCGGTCTTTTCTTTGTGGCGGTGGTCCGGTCACTCGCGTCACTGGACGAATCACTAATCCGTCTGCTCAATTTCGCCAACATCCATTGCCGAGGGGACGAAACGGTTCCCAGCCGACGCTTGTCAGAGGTATTGTCTTACTTCCTTTCCGAAAGATACTTCATGCACCCAGTACTTCGTTTGAGTGATCATGCCCGGCGTTCGGCAGAACAGGCGATTGGGTTTCTGATGCAGCAGGCTGCTGAGAACGCGGACTGCATTTCACTGGCGGCGGGACTGGTTGATGAGCAGTCGCTCCCCGTGGAGATCGCTCGTGACGCGACGTTGCAGCTTCTGAACGATGCGGCTGCGGGACGCAGGATTCTGCAATACGGCACAACGTCGGGGCCTGAGTCTCTGCGGCGAGTGTTCCGGAACTACCTGGCTGATCTTGAACACCGCAATGACGGGCTGAAAGACCTGCCTCTGTCGCAGCTGGTGCTGACGACCGGCTCTCAGCAGTTGCTGTCGCTGGTGACTCAGGCACTTTTCAATCCCGGCGATATCTGCCTGGTCGCGGCTCCTACGTATTTCGTCTTCATCGGAGTTCTGCAGGCGGCAGGTGCCGAGATCGTGCCCGTTGCCTCCGATGCTGACGGCATGGTTCCCGCGTCGCTCGAGGCTGCGCTGAGAACGATCGAAGCTGACGGCAGACTCGACCGAGTCAGGCTGGTTTATGTCGTCAGTTACTTCGACAACCCGTCGGGCGTCAGTCTCTCTGCCGAGCGACGTCCGGAGCTGCTGCAGATCACACACCGATACTCCCGCAACGGCCCCATCCTGTTGCTGGAAGACGCTGCGTATCGCGAGTTGCGTTATGAAGGCGAACCGCTCCCGAGCATCTGGTCATTTGATGAATCCCGCGAAACGGTGATTCTGGCTCAGACGTTTTCAAAGAGTTTCTCACCGGGCGTGCGAGTCGGCTTCGGTGTCCTGCCGCAGCAGCTGGTCAAAGCGGTCACAGACCTGAAGGGCAACGACGATTTCGGTTCCGCACATCTCAATCAGCACATCGTCGCGAGAGTCCTCCGGGACGGCAGTTACCAACACCATGTCGAGCATGTCCGCGAAAGCTATCGTCAGAAACGCGATGCCATGGTGGCTGCGGCAGAGAGAGAATTCCGCAATATCCCCGGTGTGTCCTGGTTCACACCGTCGGGCGGCATGTATGTCTGGATGAAATTGCCGGAGTCGATCGAAACAGGATTCAGCAGCGAGCTATTCCGTCGGGCGACACAGATTGACAAGGTGATGTATGTACCGGGCGAGCTGAGCTATCCATTCGACTGGGTTGAGCGACCTCGCTGTGAAATGCGGCTGAGCTTCGGCGTTCAGGACGTGGCCGGAATCGAAGAAGGCATGAGACGGCTGGCCAGTGCAGTTCGAGCTGTCATGCCGACTGCGGAGCCTCTTCAGGCGGCCAGCCGATGACCGGCGTGGTGCACTGGCAACCGTCGTGCAGTCTGCAGATTCTGCAGCTTCGTGCCGCCATGCTGCAGGCCGTTCGTTCGTTCTTTGCCGATCGCGGTTACCTCGAGGTTGAGACTCCCTGCCTCTCCCGCGACATCGTGCTGGATGCGTGGCTGGAGCCTGTCGAAATCGTGCTGAGCGGAGAGCGGTGGTTCCTGCAGACATCGCCCGAAGCCTTCATGAAGCGGTTGCTGGCCGCGGGAACCGGATCGATCTTTCAGATCAGTCGAGTCTTCCGCGGCGGTGAATCAGGAAGGCGGCACAACCTCGAATTCACGATGATCGAGTGGTACGGAGTGCGCTCAGCATGGCAGGAACAGATCGCACTCACAGAGCAACTGGTGCGGTCGGTGTGCAGTGCCGCCGCGAAGGTGCTCGGACAGAATCCGACAGACTCATGGTCTGCGAGGACATTTGAAGTGATCGCTTATGCCGATGCGTTCAGGAAGCATTTCGGAGTCAACGTGTTCAGCGCCACCGATATCGAACTGCTCCAGGTCGCGCAGAGCCGCGGAGTCTCAATTCCGGATAGCTGCCTTGAG
>JANNGQ010001315.1:0-8705 GCA_031403975.1 Planctomycetota bacterium | reverse complement strand
CACTGGTTGTTGCCGGCGGATTCGTCGTCACCAGTGATTCGCTGGCACTGCTCCGGGATTTCGGCGCGCCCGAATGGATGAAGATGCTGGGTTCCGGCGGTGCCCTGCATATTCCGGACGCTGATCAGCATGACTTCGTGGACCGGCTGCTCGACATCCCGTCGCTGCCACGGCTGGATCTTCCGAAGGAACTTCAGCTGGAAGAAGTGCGCACGATCCCGTTACCGATTCTGAGGATTTCGTCGCCGCCCATGAACCGCTGGCGCAACGATACGCTCAATGCGGAGGTGGTTTTTGATTATCTGGGCACACCCGTTTCGGGGAGCAGTGCCCGCTGGGCTGTGGTGCAGCGCGAAAGCAATCGCTGCATCATTCGTGACCGGCATTTTGAAGGCACTTGCTGGGAACAATTGCGGCAGGCCGGCTTCCGTCGCCGGCTGGGCGATCTGAAAGCACAGGTCAATGTCGAGATTGCCCGCCGTGACCTCGGTCGCGCTGTGCGGGAACTGGTTGATGCGAAATGGGCCATCTTTGCGGACGGCAGCAAAGTGCGTCAGGCCGGAGGAATGCGGTTTCGGGTTCTGTCGGACGTAGACTGGTTCGACGTTCATACGGACATCGATTTCGAGGGCCGTTCCGTCTCGTTCCCTGAACTTCTGAAGGCGCTGGAACGCGGTGATTCAACGGTTCGGCTGGACGACGGATCGCTGGGCATTCTGCCCGAAGAATGGCTCGACCAGATCGGGATGATCTCCGGGCTGGGCACGGCCACGGATGAAGGACTTCGATTCTCAACTTCGCAGGCTGCTCTGCTCGACGCACTGCTGGCGTCACAGGACAACGTCGATACCGATGCGGGATTCGATGCGATGCGGGAACGATTCCGGAACTTCGCCGGGCTGGAAGAAGTTGCCGTTCCGAAGTCGTTTCACGGGCAACTGCGAGGCTATCAGCAACAGGGCCTGGCGTGGATGAAGTTTCTCTGCGACTTCAATTTCGGCGGCTGCCTCGCCGATGATATGGGTCTTGGAAAGACGGTGCAGTTCCTGGCGATGCTGCTGCGCCGCCGGGAAGACTGCAAGGATGCTCCTCCGTCACTGGTTGTCGTTCCGCGATCGCTGATGTTCAACTGGGCTGCGGAGTGCGAGCGATTCGCTCCGAAGCTGAAGATCATGGAATACACCGGACTGGACCGGGCGCATTCCCGAGCGGAATTCGGCAAGCACCATCTCATACTTTCGACCTACGGCACGGTCCGCCGGGACATCGCTGTTCTGAAGGACATCGACTTCGATTACGTCGTACTGGATGAAGCACAGACGATCAAGAACCCGTCGTCTCAGATTGCCCGTGCGTCGCGGCTGCTGAAATCGAACTTCCGGCTGGCGCTGAGCGGTACTCCGATCGAAAACAACGCCGGTGACCTGTGGTCGATCTTCGAGTTTCTCAACCCCGGCATGCTGGGCCGCAGCACGGCGTTCCGGTCACATATTGCAGACCCGGACAACCGCGAATCGCGTGAACTTGTGGCCAAAGGATTGCGGCCATTCATTCTGAGGCGCACGAAAAAGCAGGTGGCGGCAGAGCTACCCGAGCGGCTGGAAGAGACCATTTACTGCGATATGGAAGACGAGCAGCGTCGTTTGTACGACGAGCTGCGTCTGCACTACCGCGATTCACTGCTGGGGCTGGTTCAGGAACAGGGACTGGCCCGGACCCGGATGCACGTTCTGGAAGCCCTGCTGCGACTGCGTCAGGCAGCTTGCCACCCGGCACTGCTGAAACGCGGCGACGAACAGGAACTTTACGCAAAGCTCGACTTCCTGATCCCTCATCTCCAGGAGCTGATCTCAGAAGGTCACAAGGCTCTCGTGTTCTCGCAGTTCACCAGCATGCTCAGTATCGTCCGCGAGCATCTGGACAGAGAAGGCATCACCTACGAATACCTCGACGGCAAGACCCGCGACCGCAAGGCCCGGGTGAATCGGTTTCAGGAAGACGAAAGCTGTCAGGTGTTCCTGATCAGTCTGAAAGCCGGGGGACTGGGGCTGAACCTGACCGCGGCCGATTATGTGTTCCTGCTCGATCCATGGTGGAATCCCGCCGTAGAAGCGCAGGCCATTGACCGGGCTCACCGAGTGGGACAGACGCGGACGGTCTTCGCATACCGTTTGATCTGCCGCGATACGGTTGAGGAAAAGATCGCCGAGCTGCAGAAGAAGAAACGCGAACTGGCTGACGCCATCCTCGAAGGCGACGACACCAGCAGTGTCCTGCAGAACCTGTCGGTAGAGGACCTGGAACTGCTGCTGTCGTGAGTCTGAACTCTCCCTCACCGGACGCGAACGACAGTCCGCAGACATCGAAAACAACTTCCACTGCCTTCCGCGGCGTGAAGTTGTGAATCACGTGTCGCCGCCATCGCCGAATGTCACTCGACCGGCGATTCGGACGGTGCCGGCGGCGAGCCGGCGGATGGCCTCGGGATAGGCAGCTTTCTCCTGTTCGAATACCAGCGAGGCCAGTTCTTCGGCAGTGCAATGGTCGGGTACAGAGATCGTGCGCTGCAGGATGATCGGGCCGTGGTCGTATTCGTTGTCAGCGAAGTGAACCGTGCAGCCGCTGACTTTGACACCTCGGGCAACGACCGCGTCATGAATGTGATGACCATAAAATCCAGGGCCGCTGAATGCCGGGATCAGTGACGGATGAATGTTGATGACTCGCAGGCGGAAGTCATCCGGAACATGCACCAGACTCAGGAATCCTGCCATCGTCACGAGGTCCGCATTGGATGCCCGTAATTCGGAAAACACGGCCCGGCTGAATTCACCGACACCGGAAAAATCCTTTGGCCGGATGACCTGACAGTTCAGCCCGGCGGCCCGCGAGCGCTCAACGCCTTTGCAGGTTTTCTGCGTTGCGATCACCAACGGGACTTCAGCGTTCAGCTGCCCGCTGCGGATCTGATCCAGAAAATTCAGCAGCGTTGTGCCACCGCCGCTGATGAGCACACCAAGGCGGATCGGACGGTCTTTGATCGGGGGAAACGGCAGCACGGGCTCTGCGGGGCTTTCAGGCGGAAAAGTCATCCGCGAATGGGCTCCATTCCGGGATCAGCGAACGGACCGGAAAACAGATCCTGCGAAGTGTGGCGGAAAACCGGTCGATCGTCCACCAGCAGCATCAGACGATGGTGTTCACGGCGATCCCGCTGAATTCGCCCCCACACAGTCATTGCGGCCAGCAGCGATACAAAGCCGAGCAGCAGAATCATCGTGTCGCTGACCGCATCAGGATCGTGCATCCTGGCCGCGGTCAGGAGTTTTGAACTCGCTGGAATGTGACCGTCTTTGGCAAGCACCCGCACTTGCTCGGAAGTCGGAGACCACGACACGTGCCCGGCCAGCAGCAGCGGAGCCGTCCGATTCTCATTCTGCGACCGATAAACATGCATCTTAAAGAAGCAGCCGGTCACGGTGACGGTTTCAATGACATCAGCCGACACCGGAAAATCTTTCGGCAGGGCCGGAGTCAGAATCACGGTCGGGCTGTTCTGAGAATCATCCGTGAACAGCCATAGCTCGTGCAGCGGCTGTCTGTTGAACATTGCCGCATCTCCGTCGTGAGTCGTCACCAGGCGGACATGCCCCCGCAAAGTTACCAGCCGTCCGTGCCACCGGCCGGGATTCTGAAGAATATCTGCAAACAGCGGAAATGATTCGGGATGATTCCGGTAGCTCTGGCAGCGTCGGCCGCACGCCCTGAGCTGCCGTTCCAGCCGTGTCCGCCGGGTTTCATAACCTTCGACGGGGCCTTCGTCGTTGCGCGTGATCGTTCCATTGCGGAATTCATTCTCCAGCACCTGCCGGTCGGCAATGGATTTCTCGCGGATCTCCTGCAGCAGTTCGGTGACTCGGTTCTGCTGCTCCTGAAGTGCAATCGCAGCCTGCATATCACGATCGGTCACCTGCAGCTGACGCAGTGTTTCATGGTACAGCCAGCTCTCATCGTGACTGACTCGCCGATCGGACCGCACCTGTTCACGAATGTGTTCGTCGTATGGTCGGGGCGTCAGTTTGCGGGCAACGTCCGTGAAGAGCAGCGGGTTCCGGCCAAGTAGTTTGACAAACCAGCCCTTGATCAGCACGGGCATGGCGACCCGTACGTCGACGGGCCAGGCCTTCATCGGCGTATTCTGCGAATCGGAATCGATGTAACTCATGACGTCCACCATCGCGATGGTTTCTGTATTCGTCAGATTCCTGAGGTATCCGCGCTGCATCTGAAATCGCCCCGGTTCGCCTTCCAGGGTTTCCTTCGCCTGCAATTCAACAGCCTCCAGCGGCGTGAACATTCCGTACATGACGACCGGACGACCAACGAACTCCGTCGGGTGAACCTGCATATCCATCTGCTGTGAGTACGCCCTGAGATCCGTCGCATCAAACTCCCGGTCGGTTGTCGAAATCACCGTGCTGCTGCCGCTGGCGAAGGGATCGGCAGGCTCCGTGTTCTTCAGCTGCAGACTGAGCTTTTTGTTTTCCCACGCCTGACGCCGTACGTCACTGAATCTGTAAAATGCTGTTTCCAGCGAACTCGTCAAACTCACGGACTCCGGATGTTCCCGTGTGGCACCGGACTTGAGGTCCATGACGGCTCTGATCAGAATGACATACGCATCCAGCTCTTTATCGGTGAAATTCGACTTGCCGTGCCGGAATGGCCATGTCTGGCCGATCCCGATATCAGCGTCCGACAGGCGTGGCTGACTCCAGTCGAAGGTTGCCGTATCAATCTGTTCAGCATCACCAGCCGGCAATGATCTGCGTTCCATTTCATTCGATCGTGGCGAACGGACATCGTCAGCGGTTGCGTCGCTGCGAGGCATCCACGTGTCGACTTCCAGAGGATCGGGCCGAACAGGGTCCAGCGGCAGAGCTTCGTCAAGACGGGAACTGCGAGGACGCCGGATCGGGTTCTGTTCGTCGGTGACTGAGCGGTCCAGCGAAGAACTTTCGGACAGAGGCGGAAGTTCAAACGCCGGAAAATCGCTTTCTGCGCGACTTGGCCGCGACGAACGATCCTGACCACCGCCGGAAACCGGAGGCGCAATTCCGAGCAGGAACAACGCGGCAATACCCGCCCGTCGGTTGATGAGTCGCATACACAAGTCGATCATGGCCAGGGTCTTCCGTTACGCAACATGCCAGTTCCGCGAAGTCTAGGAGTCCTGCGATGAGCATTGCCAGTGCGGAATCCTTCAGGGTTGATGAAATGAGGGTCGAACACGTCAGTTCGACCTGTACCGTCGCGAAACAGCACGCTTGTCTGCCCGCAATGCGCAAATCGCCGGTCCTGCCGCTTGAATCGAGTGTTGGCGATTGAGAGAATTCGCGATTCCCGATGTCAGCGACCGTGTGCTGTCTCGGAAAACGGACTTGAAACGCGCTGAATCGAACAGCCAGTCCCTGTACGGCTGGCGTTTCAGCGGTTGAATTTTCCATGGATCGGTTTGGTCAGAGAACAGGTTTTTTCAATACTCAAACGTCCGAGGGCAGCGATGAAGTTTCTTGAGGGACATACGGTCGGCATCGATCTGGGAACCACATTCAGCGCCATTGCGATGCTGAACAAAGAGGGCCAGCCGGTCCTGCTGAACAACGCCGACGGTCGCCCGATTACTCCTTCGGTCGTTTTGCTGGACGATGAACGAGTCGTCGTCGGCCCTTCCTATGAGCGGATTGCGGTTGCCGATCCGAAGTCGATTGTGGAGGCAATCAAGCGCGAGATGGGGAACAAGAATTATTACGTCGTGTACCAGAACAAGAAGTTGACTCCGGAATTCATCTCTGCCCTGATTTTGAAAAAGATGAAGCAGGATGCGGAGAAACTGATCGGACCCATTACGAACGCCGTGATCACGGTGCCGTACTATTTCAACGACGTCCGCCGAAAGGCAACTCAGGACGCAGGTCGCATCGCCGGTCTCAACGTGATTGACATTATTAACGAGCCGACTGCGGCGACGCTGGCCTATGCCTGGAAAAAGGGTGAACTGGGGCGCGGCGATCTGAAGGCTGATGAGAAAACCATCCTGGTTTATGACCTCGGCGGCGGAACTTTCGACGTAACGGTTGTCCGCTACACGCCAACAACGTTCCGTGTGCTTGCGACCGACGGTGACGTCATGCTCGGCGGTCTTGACTGGTCCAAGCGGCTGTCCGATCACCTTGTCGAGCAGTTCAAGCGCAAATTCAATGCGGACCCGAGTGAAAGCCCGGAAGCGATGCTGACTTTTCATCAGGAATCAGAAGACGCAAAACGAGATCTGAGTTCCAAGATGCAGGTTCCGATCAGCGTCTATTACAAGGGCAACACGCTCTCCGTGTCATTGTCCCGAACCGAGTACGAACGCATGACGGCGGATCTGCTGCAGCGGACCAAAGACACGACGGAACTCGTGCTGCAACAGGCCGGTATTGCTCCGGGAATGCTGGACGAAGTTGTGCTCGTCGGCGGTTCAACATACATGCCGGTCGTTGAACAGATGCTGCGGGAAGTCTGCAAAAAGGAACCATCGCGTGAACTCGAACCGGAACGAGCTGTGGCCGAAGGCGCAGCGATCCATGCGGCGATCCTGCAGGCCCGCCACGGCATCAATACAGGCGGCGTTGTCGATGCCATTCAGAAGCGCCTGAATTCCGTGAAGACCACCGATGTCAACTCGCATCCGCTGGGCATTAAGATCAGCGATCCGAAAGACCGGACGCGCAAGATCAACCATATCATGATCCCGAAAAACACTCCGATTCCCCACACTGTGAAGCAGCGATTTGGAACCAACGCCGATGGCCAGCAGCGCATCCATGTTGAGATTCTCGAAGGCGAAGCGACCGATCCGGCGGCCTGCGAGCTGATCGGGGACTTCAGGATTTTCAATCTTCCGTCGAGTCTTCCGAAAGGTTCACCGATTGAAATTGATTATTCCTACGATGCCTCCGGTCGCATCAGCGCAACAGCCAAAGAAATGACGGGGAATAACACCGCCAGTGCCGAGATTGTCCGTGACAGCGGCCTGAACGAAGTGCAGATCGTCGACGCGCTGGCGACTCTGGCCAGTGGATATGAGGTGGAATGAAGGAGGTGTCGTTTGTGCTGAATCTTCGGGCACTTTCGACTGCAGCCACCTGCTGGTTCGCCGTTGTCAGCGCGTTTACGATCGATCGAGTTGTTGCCTGGGAACAGCCTCCAAACATCGTCGTGATCCTTTGCGACGACCTTGGATACGGCGATCTCGGCATACACGGTCATCCTCACATCCGGACTGCGAACATCGATCGGCTCGCTGAGGAAGGAATTCGCTTCACGAATTTTTATTCAGCGGCTCCGGTCTGCTCGCCATCCCGAGTCGGGTTGATGACCGGTCGTTCGCCGAATCGTGCCGGCGTGTACGACTGGATTCCGTCCTGGACGGAACCGCGACCGGATGCGCGGGAACAGGTTCATCTGCGGCGATCGGAATTGACCCTTCCGCAGCTTCTGAGACAAGCGGACTATGCGACCTGCATGGCCGGTAAATGGCACTGCAACAGTCAGTTCAACAGTCCTGATCAGCCTCAGCCTGGCGACGCGGGATTTGATCACTGGATGGCGACGCAGAATAATGCCGGGCCTTCGCATGAGAATCCGGCGAATTTCATCCGCAACGGAGAGCCTGTCGGCGAACGGCGGGGATTCAGCTGTCAGATTGCCGTGGACGAAGCAGTGGTCTGGCTGGAGAAACATAAAGCCTCGCGTCCTGATCAGCCATTCTTCTTATATCTGCCGTTTCATGAACCTCATGAACCGGTCGCTTCACCGCTGGAACTGGTTGAAGAATACCGCCGCGTAACGATTCACGAAGACCAGGCTCAGTTCTTTGCCAACGTTCACAATGTGGACCTCGCGGTGGGCAGGCTTCTGGACGCGCTTCAGCGACTGGACGTACGAAAGGACACGTTGATTGTGTTCTCATCCGACAACGGCCCGGAAACGCTCAGACGTTACAAGACGGGCGGTCGATCATGGGGTCGAACGGGGATTCTGCGAGGAATGAAGCTGCACACTCATGACGGTGGCTTCCATGTTGCCGGCATCATGAATTGGCCGGCAGGGATCAGGCCTGGGCAACTCATCAGCGAGGCCGCGTCATCACTCGATTTGCTGCCGACTCTGTGCGATCTTGCCGGCATTGCCGTTCCCGTGGATCGAAAACTGGACGGCATCAGCCTGGTACCCCTTTTCCAGACCGGCGGGATGCCGGATCGGCCTCATCCGCTTGTGTGGGTGTACTACAATTCGGTAAATCAGGCACGAGTGGCCATGCGGCACGACTCGTGGAAAGTTCTCGCACGCCTGAATAGAGGGGAAATTCCTCGATTCGAAAACCTGACTCCCGAACGCCTTGAACGAGTCCGAAAAGCCGAATTGACTGACTTCGAAATCTACAATGTCCGTTCCGACCCCGGTGAAACCTTGAACCTTGCCGCACGCGGACTGGCCGAGGAGCAGCAGCTGACCGATCTCCTGCGATCCGAGTTTCAGTCGCTGGCGGCGGATTCAATTGCCTGGCAACCTGTTGCACCGTAACCTGGCCGCATCTTGCTGCACCGCGAAGGATTTATCGCCGTGCTGTCCAGGCTGTTCGCGAAGTCCCTTCTCCC
>JANNGQ010001314.1:0-5477 GCA_031403975.1 Planctomycetota bacterium | reverse complement strand
CGATATCACACTCAAACCGGAAGATGACCTGCGGGCCGATGCGGGCAGTGAGGACATGCCAAAAGTGGAAGACGGTACTCATGAGCTCTTCTGGTTTCACGATATCTATTGGCAACAGGCGTATGGAATCCGCGCTTCGGGATTTCGTATTCGCTGCAACAGCAACCCACGCGAGTCGGAGCTGGCTTACGAACGACTGGATGGAATGCCCATCGTCCTGAAGCCTGGTGAGTCGTTCAGTTTTTTTCGGCAAATGTTTGCGGCGAAAGACTTGCCCACAGTGTTCGCCTTACATTCCGATGCAATGCAGAAGAGCGATAATCTGACAAAAGTCACTTTGACGGTCGCCGCTGGCGGAAGACCAGTGAACGGTGCCCGCGTCGCTCTGAAATGCGGTGCGGAGAACCGCGGCACCGTGGTCACTGGAGAGGCCGGATCTTCAGCCGTCCGTCTGCCGATCGGAGAATGTGTGGCCATCGTGACCATCGCCGGGAAGGAGTATTCCGCCCGCTCAATTCAGATTTCACCCGAGGCCATGCCGGTCATCGAACTGAATGAATACACGCCGGGAATCGCCCGCATCACAATCACCGACTATGAAGGGCGTCCGATCCCGGCAAAGATCGAGTTCAAAGGCAACGGTGAAACACCGACGCCGAACTGGGGGCCGGAAACGGCCGAGCACTTCGTTCGGAACCTCG
Source organism: Planctomycetota bacterium (assembly GCA_031403975.1). Taxonomy (GTDB): domain Bacteria; phylum Planctomycetota; class Planctomycetia; order Planctomycetales; family Planctomycetaceae; genus SXXK01. Next base: position 4,776 of record JANNGQ010001314.1, on the reverse strand, counting down.
CATACTCACACAACGGACAGGTCAATACTCCGCTGGCATCCGGCAGTTACGATCTCACAATAAGTCACGGCCCGGAATACAATGTCGAGTATACAAAGCTGTCGATTGAACATGGCAGGACGGCAGAGCTGATCGTGAGACTTCCGCGGATGGTTGAGACACCCGGCTGGGTCAGTGCAGACTTCCACAGCCACAGTTCGCCATCTGGTGACAACACCGGAAGTCAACTGGGCAGAGTTCTGAATCTGGCGGCGGAAAACATCGAGTTCGCTCCGTGTACAGAACACAATCGCATCAGCACTTACGATCAGCACATCGAAGCACTCGGACTGATGCCGTTTCTCGCTACCGTCTCAGGAATGGAGCTCACTGGTCAGCCGCTGCCGCTGAATCATCAGAACGTGTTCCCGCTGCTGCATCGTCCGCGAACCCAGGACGGCGGCGCTCCGGTGACGGATCTGAGTCCGGAAACTCAGATGGAACGCATCGCAGCCTGGGACAATAACAGTGTCAAACTCATCCAGCAGAATCATCCGGATCTGGGCTGGCTGTTCTACGACAAGGACGGCAATCAGAAACCCGATGAAGGCTATTCGCGATCGTTCGGACTGATGAACGTGATGGAGATTCATCCGATCGATCCGCTGCTGAACCCAACACAGTTTTATATCTCTGACGGCAAGCCGAAAGGCAATCAGACAGCGCTCAACTGGCTGCAGCTGCTGAATCAGGGCTACCGAATCTACGGAGTTGTCAATACCGACGCGCACTACAATTTTCATGGATCCGGCGGGCTGCGGCTCTGGATCAAATCGTCAACCGACGATCCGGCGAAGATCGACACCGACGAACTGCGGGATGCCTCCCGGAACGGGCACATCGTCATGTCCAACGGCCCCTATCTGGAAGCGAGTTTCCGTGAAGACGGCAGCAATGACACTCCGATGATTGCCGGGCAGGATCTTGTGGCGAAGTCAAAGACAGTGACGGCGTCCATCAGAGTGCAGTGCCCGAACTGGCTCGATGTCGACACCGTCTTCGTACTGGTCAACGGACGTCGAACAGACGATCTGTCGTTCACGCGTGAATCGCATCCGGACATGTTCGGAACGGAAATCATCAAGTTTGAACGCAAGGTCGACGTCAAACTGACAGAGGACGCTCATCTGGTCGTGGTGACCGGCCACCGGACGCAGGTCATCGGAGACATCATGGGCCCGATGTGGGGAGCCCAGCACCCGACGGCACTGAACAATCCGGTCTTTGTCGACATTGACGGCGACGGTTTCCAGGCGAACAAAGACACACTCGACTTTCCGCTGCCGGTCAAGTTCGTCGCCGCCCCTTGACTCTTGAACGGCTGGTGGTGCCGTCACGCGACGTGAAATGCACGTCGTGGACGCTTCATCACAATCCGCCGCTCTTCTCAATCGCGTGCCTCAACCCTGATTCACAGTCATCGAACTGAAACGTGACCGGCAGCTCGGAACGAATCCGACTGGTGACTCGGCGGTTTCCACCGCGACGGCGCTCCGACAGTGATAATGGGTCTGCATTCTCGAAGGTCGGCGCGGGAGCGTTCACGAGTCGCGCCAGCGTCGTGTAGTACGTCCGCCGTGTGACACTGCCGGCTGCGACGACATTCATCAGCCGAGGAGGATTCTCGCAACGGCTCACGGCGTCGATGACCGACACCACATCATCGACGTGAACCAGGTTCAGCCACTCATCGGGTTCCGCCGTCAGAGGTACGCCGGCCCGGAGGTCGCAGATTCTCCGCAGCAGCCGATCCGGGCCGTAGATGCCGGCCAGACGAAGAATGCTGACAGTTGTTCCGGTCCGTGCAGCAAAATCCGACAGGATGTTTTCGGCGACGAAACACGCCTGTGCGGATTCAGATGTCGGATTCGGCACGGTGTCTTCATCGACGACACCTCCGTCACCGTAGACGCTGGTACTCGACGTGTAAAGCACCCGGCGCGAGGCCGCCCGCATCGGAAGTGACGCCAGCAGTGTCCGCAGACCGTCAATCCACGCGGCCTGGCGAGTCGCGTCGGGGCTTCGGTCAAACCCGACTGACCACAGGACGACATCCGCGTCCGGAAGATTCAGCAGTTCATTCCCTGATGAAAAATCTGCGACGATCGGATGAATCCCGTCGGCACGCAGCAGCGCGGCCTTCTCGTTGCTGCGTGTGATCGCATTCGTGCGAATCCCGCGACGAGTCCACAACCGGGCGGCTCGCAGACCGACATAACCGCAGCCGGCGATCAGTGCAGTTGAGTCTGTGGAAGCGGTCATAACTGACGACTCACCATTCGCACGGTAGAACAGGCTGCAACTCATTGTCGAGCAGCAGCTGCGATTTACTGTTGTCTCCCGGCGCGCCGGGACTCCGACGGCTGGGATTCTGATGGAATGTTTTCATGGCAGCTGGCAGCGATGCACCGGACCAGCCCCGCCGATGGAGCGGCCGGTCAACAGTAAACAATTCACATCCACGCAGCGAGCAACGGGCGCTGGTAGCAACCGGCCCCCCAGGATTCTCCCTCTGAATTTGAGAACCTTCAATCCCGCGGCTACACTCCCGTTTGTCAGGCTCGGATGTTCCGGGACTTCGGCCCCGGGAACATCTGAACATCCCGGCCTTTCCTTACAGATCATGAAAGAAGTTCCTCCATGAACAGTCTTCAGTCCCGCCGGTCTTTTCTCGCATCCACCGCGGCTGCTGCCGGCGTCGGAATGACAGGCTCAGCCACGGCTGCCGCTGTCAAACCGATCGCCGCGAAATTTGAAATCTCACTTGCCGAATGGTCACTGCACAAAATGTTGTTCGACGGGAAAATGGATCACCTCGACTTCGCAATCACAGCGAAGAAGGAATTCGGCATTGAGGCTGTCGAGTATGTCAACCAGTTCTTCAAGGACAAGGCAAAAGACGGGGCGTACCTGGCGGATCTCAGCAAGCGCGCCGGCGACGCGGGTGTCAAACAGTTGCTGATCATGATTGATGACGAGGGAGATCTTGGCGATCCGAATCTGAAGAAGCGAACTCAGGCTGTCGAGAATCATTTTAAGTGGGTCGAAGCCGGCAAGGCTCTGGGATGCCATTCGATCCGAGTCAATGCACGCAGTGCCGGCAGTTACGAAGACCAGACGTTTCGCGCCGCGGACGGGTTGAGGGCTCTGTCAGAATTCGGAGCGGAGCACGGCCTGAATGTGATCGTCGAGAATCACGGCGGGCTGTCGTCCAACGGGGCGTGGCTGGCAGGCGTCATGAAAAATGTCGACATGAAGAACTGCGGAACTCTGCCGGACTTCGGGAACTTTCAGGTCAAGGACGGAGAATGGTACGACCGCTACAAAGGCGTTACGGAACTCATGCCATTCGCGAGGGGTGTCAGCGCCAAGTCGCACGACTTTGATGACAAAGGCAATGAGACAGCAACCGACTACAGGAAGATGATGAAAATCGTCCTCGACGCCGGATATTCCGGATACGTCGGCGTCGAATACGAAGGCAGCAAGCTCGACGAATTCGCCGGTATCCGGGCCACAAAAGCTCTGCTGGAAAAAGTCCGCAGCGAATTGGGCTGAAGCTTGCCGTGATCCACTCTATGATTGTGCCGCATGAATCTTCCAGTACCTTTCGGTTACTTCACACGTGTGCTGATTCTCTGCGCAATTGCGAGTGCGGCAGCCGCGCAGGAAGCGGGTTCCTGGGGAAGTCTCAAGGGCCGCATCTCCTTCGGTGGTGAACCGCCGCCGCCTGTAATTCTGGACATCGAACGCGACGCCGAGGTCTGCGGCAAGGTCGGCCTTGTCGATGAATCGCTCGTCGTCAGCAAAGAAAACGGCGGACTCCGCTACGTGGCAATCTGGCTGGACTCGAAGGATGCCGTGGCTGTGCATCCGGACCTCCGGAGTCTGCCGACGGAGTCCCCGAGTCTGGATAACGTCGACTGTCGTTTCGAGCCGCACATGCTGGTCGTGCGCACCGGCCAGAAGCTGCTGCTGAAGAATTCTGATGCGATTGCACACAACGCGGCGGTTTATGTAAAGCGAACGACGCCTTTCAGCGAAATCATCCCGATGAACATGCCGCTGGAGAAAACCTTCGCGAAGCCGGAGACGCTGCCGACACGTGTGGACTGTTCGATTCACGCATGGATGAAAGCCTATCTGATTATTTCGGATCACCCGTATGTCGCCATCACTGACGCAGACGGCAGGTTCGAGATCAGGGACCTGCCGTCCGGAGCATGGAACTTCCGCTTCTGGCATGAACGTCCGGGATTTCTGAACGACGTGCAATTCGATCAGAGCACAGCTCCGATCGTCAAGGGCACCTGGACTCTGACGATCCCGGCGGCCGGGACGCTCGATCTTGGCGAACTCGTGGCCGGCGCGAGTCAGTTTGAGAAGAAAAAATAGATCGAATCCGTCACAATGACTGCGACACATCACGAGCTGCTCAATGTCGATCAGGGCATCCACGAAACCGGATCGGAATTCACGACGTCCGGGTCGCCCTTCAGCGTCGGGATGCACCGACTGACCGGCGGACTTTCGGACGGCGTCGATGTCGTCACAGTCAGCAATGGCCGACTGTCGCTGCAGCTGCTGCCGACTCGCGGCATGGGCGTCTGGCGCGGTGAAGCTGATGGAGTCCCCCTGAAATGGAATTCGTCGTCGAACGGGCCCTCGAGGTGTGCCGGGGGTGCCCGGTCCGCAACGAGTGCCTCGAGTCCGACCTCGAGCACCCCGACGCGTTGC
>JANNGQ010001313.1:0-19030 GCA_031403975.1 Planctomycetota bacterium | reverse complement strand
ACTGGAAAGCGAGATTGCGTCTTTGACTCGATTGATAACAGCATACCTGCACCGGCCGTGAGCACTAGTTCGACTGGCCCTCATTCGACCCCAACGGCCTCGGGGACTGTCGGATTCGTCGTAGGGTAGGCTTCAGCCTGCCGATATCATCGCGATCGTGTTGTCATGGCGATAAAACAGGCAGGCTGAAGCCTACCCTACGAAGTTTCTGCAGTATATCGACAGTCCCCGTGCTGGAGGGGGTCGTCAAGGAGAACTTGGGACAGTCGAACTAGACCACATCCGCCGTTGTCCATTCGCCGTTTACGCGGCGCCAGACGTTTCCGGGGTTTTTGTTCTGCAGTACCGACGGAAGTCGATGAGCCCGCACAGCGTCGTAACTCTGCAGCATTCCGAAGCGGACGATGGATCCCGGAACGCCGACCGCCGTGAAACCGGGATGCCCGGTCGCCGGATATGGTCCGCCGTGATTCATCGCGGCGCTGACAGCAACACCGGTCGGCATTTTGTCATTCAGCAGCCGTCCCACCCGAGTGCGAAGGGCTTTCTCGATGGCAGTGTAATCTGCGTCATCTCTGCCGGCCGTATCAGAATAGATCGAACCGGTCAGATTCCCTTCGAGTGCTTCTGCGATCTCCACCAACTGATTCACGGAATCGGCCTGTACGAACAGCGAGCCGTTGCCGAATGCTTCGGTCTGAAAGACTTCTGGATTAACAAGGAATTGCCGCCCCGACACTTTCAGTAACGTGTTCTGAAAGCTGATTCCTTTGCCACCCCCGGGCATTCCTCCAGTGACTAAAGACGCCCCCGCATCGATCAGCGTCCTGATTCCGCGGGAGAAACTCTGGCGCACGCCTTCCGCGAGCATGGTGCCGATCGGAGCCTTTGCAAATCGTTCCGCCACCGCCGCGACAAGTGCATCGCCGGATTCACCGGCGGGCACAATCACCAGACCGGGATTTGTGCAGAACTGACCCGTCGCCATGAGACAGCTGGCAGTAAACTCGTCAGCGACCGAATTCGCCCGTTCCTGCAATGCACCTTTCAGGATGAAGACCGGGTTGATGCTGGAAAGCTCCAGATAAATCGGCTTGCCGGCGGCATCGGCGGCGGCTTTCAGGGTGAGCCCTGTTTGCCTGGCTCCCGTATAGCCGACCGCTCCGATCCTGTGATCAGAAACAAGTCTCGCCCCGTCTTCGTGGCTCGAGCGATAAATCAGCTGGACCAACGCCGCCGGCATGTGCGTTTTTCGGATCGCGGCCAGCGCGGCTTCTGCGAAGAGCCGGCTCGTTTCGGGATGACAGGGATGACCTTTTGCAATCACGGGATTGCCAGCGGCAATGGCGGCTGCGAAATCTCCGCCCGCGGCACCGTTGTAGGCGAACGGGAAATTGTTGGGACCGAATACGACCACGGGACCGATCGCTCCCAGCATCGAACGAATGTTGGCTGCCGTATCGATCACCGGGTTTCGCCATGATTCCGTCCGCGCCGACATCGCCGCCTGACGCAGCTGGTTGGTCGTACGAGGCAGCTCTGCGTCCTTCAGACGCGGTGACTTCGGCAAGCCGGTTTCTGCATGAGCCGTCTCCGTCAGAAGTTCAGCCCGAGCGTCAATTTCCGCGGCGTACGCTTCGAGGAATTCCGAGAACCGGCTGCCTGGCCAGCCTCGCATCTCTCGCGACGCACTGGCTGCGGCGTTGATCGCCGAGTCTATTTCACTCCACGGGCTCACCGGAAAAACGCCCGACAGAGGCTGCTCGGTTGCCGGGTTGACGGCCTGAAACGTCGCTTTTCCCTGACTGGTCGTCCATTGACCATTGAGGAGTATGCACTGAACGGAACCAGACACTTTAGAAGGCCTTTCGTCGATAACTAAAAAACAATCTCATCGCGGATCTGCACGAACCATTCGTTTGCTGAGACGAGCGACGGTATAAACCAAACCGACACTAACCCGATGCGTCAGCGAGGTGTATTTCACGTCGCGTGATGACACAACGACGGCACTCGCTGACGCTTCGGGTTAGTAGATTTCTGACTGCCGCGATCCAGATACCGGAGTATCGGGCATTCGCGGGAACCTGCAACTGATCGTAACCTGAATACGGCTGGCCCGCTCTCCCGCCGCAACGCGGGCTCAACAATCCGGTTCGTCACATGTTCAGAGGAAATTCCCTCCCGAGTGCTTCCCTGCGGCGGTATGTTGTTCGCGGGCTGACCTGTGCTAGATTGCCCACCGGTTCCCTGCGATCATCCCGGCGCTGCCTGCCGACATTTGCTTTACGAGACTGAACATGACGATCAAGGTTCGCTGCGAGGGTTGCGAGACTGTCCTGAATGTGTCAGATCAGGCCGCAGGAAAAGCGGTCAAATGCAAAAAGTGCGGCGGACGTGTCCGAGTCCCCATGCCGAACGGCGACAAGACCGCGGCAAGGCCCGGAGCGGAAGTACGACCGTATGATCCCGATGATATGTTCGGAGGTGCCGGCCTGCGCAGCACGGAAGACACGAAACGAAAAGTCTGCCCTGGCTGTGCGACTCCTGTGCATCAGGACGACATCGAATGCCCGAAATGCGGCGTCACGATTGCCACCGGTGCGCTCAGTGACAGGCAACGCCGCAGGAAAGAACGCAAGGGTCCGCCGCCCGAGGAGTTTTACGGATCTCTCTGGGGTAATGCCTGGACGTTTCTGAAAAAGCACTGGACCTTTGCCGTACGGACGGCCGTCATCTGGTCAATCACGCTCTCGATGTCCATGACATGTCTTTACTCGCTGCACTTTTACACGAGCCGCCGCATTGCATCGCTTCGGGAAATGGCAGCCGCCTCTCAGGCGATCACGATCAGGGGAAACTACCTTTATATAGCGACTCCGAAAGACAGCGGCGCTCCGGTCCAGTATGACGGAACTTTCTACACGACCAAGGGAATCACGGTCACGCTCTTTGCCCCGCACATTCAGGCATGGCGAGAACCGCCCTCACTTTTCTGGATCGCCATGACCATCGTGTTTCAGCTGGGATTCGGTGGCTGGGCCTGGTCACTGGCGACGATCATCGCAGGATTGACAATGGAGGGCGGAAAAAAGATCAAACGATTCCAGAACGATTTCTTCGGCAATCTGACAATGGGATTCCGGTTCTATTTCTGGCCTGCGATTCTCACTCTTCCGCTGCTGACCGTGGCGGGAGGCGTCGCGTACTTCAATCCGATCGCCGGCGGGATCCTGGTGGGCGTCGCGATGATCTTCGCGCTGCTTGTCCTGCCCGCGGCGGTTGTCCATATGGCTCAGAATTACTCCTACCGATCCTGGCTGGCGACCTGGATGACGCGCGACTTCAGCAAGACCATCGGAGCATCGATGTATGTGTTTGCGATGAATCTGTTCATGGTACTGCTGATCCCGACCGGCATTGCTGTCGCACTGGCCGTGATGAATCGCCAGGCGACGAACTGGCTGCTGGGACAGGAAACCGCGATCCTTAACTGGCTCAGGGCAAATGTGAATGACTTCGGGACGGGTAATCTTGAGTACTTGTTCTACCGACTGCCCGTCGTGTTCTCGTCACTTTTCCTGTTCTTTTTCGTGTTGTGTTCGCTGATCAGCTTTCCGGCGGTGTTCATGATGCGGGTGATCGGGTTGTACGGCGTCTATTTCCGGGCGGATCTCGCCCTGGTCAACGAATTCCCGGATTTTGAACCGGCAGGCTTCGGACCCCGTTACCTGGCTTTCATTATCGACAACATCATCATGCTGCTGCTGGCCGGTCTCGGATTCGGCGTCGGAACGCTGTTCGGACTGCTGTTCCATTTTTACGGATGGAGTTTTGCCGACAACGCATCTTATGGAATCGCGGCCCTCGTTTCGCTTGGCCTCTGGGGTAACTACTTTGCTCTTGGCGAATCCGGTTCGGCCCGAGCGACTCTGGGCAAGTGGAGCATCGGCATGGTCGTGCTTCGCGACGACGGAAAACCGCTGACTCGGAAGCAGGCTCTCAGTCGCGCCGCAACAGCATTTCTGACGGTGCTGACTCTGTACACCGGTTTTCTCCTCTGCCTGTTCCGCCCCGACAGGAAAGCCATGCACGACCTGATGAGCAAAAGCAAAGTCGTCTGGCAGGGCGAACAGACGTAGGTGTCATCGTGATCAGAACTGCGGACGCCGGCGGTACGCTGGGTAACGTTGTCGAGTTTCAAAGGACGACCACCGTGCCCCGTATTGTGGCATTTGGCGAGATCATGGCTCGCATGGCACCCGCCGGAGTTCTGCGGCTGAGGCAGGTGCTGCCTGGTTCGCTGGACGTGACGTTCGCCGGTGCTGAAGCCAACGTGGCTGCGTCGTTAGCGATGCTGGGGACTGAAGTCGACTTTGTGACGGCGCTTCCGGCCGAGAGTCCGTTGACGGAGGGTTGTCTCGCCAGCCTGCGGAGTCTTGGCGTCGGGACGCAGCACATCCGGATTTCAGATCGTGGAAGGTTCGGAGTTTACTTCGTCGAAATGGGAGCCAATCAGCGTCCGAGTCGCGTCCACTACGACCGCGAGTACAGTGCCATCAGTCTGGCGGAGCCTTCGGAATTTGACTGGCACCGTATTTTGAACGGAGCCGTCTGGTTGCATCTGACCGGAATCACACCGGCGCTTTCCCGTCAGGCTGCAGAAACGACAATCGCGGCCGCAGTGAAAGCGAACGAGATGGGCGTCAAGGTCTGCTGCGACGTAAATTTCCGTTCGAAGCTCTGGCGCTGGGACGCGCAGAAGTCCCCCCGAGTGCTGGCCGGTGAAATCCTGCACCGGCTGATGCCGCAGGTGAGTCTGCTGATGGCGAATGAGGACGACGCAGGTCTGCTCGGCGTTGACCTGCCGGCGCAGTTGGCAACGGCAGATTCAGATCATGCGAGCCGGGCTGCGGTAGTTGCCGGCGCACTATATCGTCGGTATCCGAATCTGCAGTTCGTCGCGACCACTCTGCGGGAGCAGCTGTCCGCATCTCATAACAGCTGGAGTGCGATGCTTTTCGAAACGCACACCGGCACTTCGATCCTTGCGCCGGTCAGAAACGCGGACTTCAGGCCCTATGAAATCCGCAGTATCGTCGATCGGGTCGGAAGCGGCGATGCGTTCGACGCCGGACTGCTGTTCGGGCTGACTCAGCCGGATTTCACGTCTCAGCGGACTCTGGAATTCGCAACCGCAGCTTCCTGTCTCGCACATTCCATTGTCGGCGACTGCAATTTCTCCAGCCGGATCGAGATTGAACAGTTGATCGACGGAGCGGACTCCGGGCGTGTTGTGCGATAGGCAGTCGGCCGGAAAATCATCGTTCGGCGACAGTAAACCGAAGCGTCAGTTTTGAAGTTGCGGGATTCATCAGGGCTGGAAGCCCGGCACATCGTCAGCCGGTGGCGTGAGCCACCGGAATACGGAAAACACAGCGATTCAGGCCTGAAGGGCCGACACAAGCGCCAGTGTGCCGGCCCTTCAGGCCTTAGGTTTTTGATTCTCGTATACCGGTGGCTTACGCCACCGGCATGAGATATGTCGGTCCTCTGGACCTGAAATGCGCAACTTCAAAAAGAGTCAGCGAGGCTTTGCCACCAGTGAACTCCTCGCTGACGCATCGGGTTTCTGTCTGCAGAATGCGAGACTGGTGCCCCTGCATCCGGCATAACCGTCACTGGCGTCCCATGCTGCACCGGAAGAACGGGATTCCTTTGCACAAACCGGCAGAAAGTGCTTTCAAACGATTTGCCTTTCGGCAATTCTTGCAGCAGCAGAACCTGATCGGTCGAACATGACCTGTGGTTCTTAAGCCAAAGACGCGAGCCGTCCGAGGAGTGTTTTGGAACTCTTACATGCCTGTGCAGCAATGTCCGCGTAGGACATTGCATCGTCAGTGAAATGTCAGGCAGCAATCATTCACGAAGAAGATTGACCAGGGACTGGACATGTTAGTACTCAGCCGCAAGAAAGATGAGAAGATCGTAATCGGCGATTCGATCACTCTGATGGTCATCGAAATTCGTGGAGACAAGGTCCGACTGGGCATTGAAGCCCCGCGCGATGTGACCGTGCACCGCGAAGAAGTCTACGAAGCCATCAAGCGTGAAAAGGCCGGCGAACCAGAGCCGAAACCGTAGGCCGTTTCCGGAATTGCAATTCGGCGCCGGCCTCGTCATTGAATCCTGGAAACGGCGCGGCCCGCCGCGTGACGGCGCTGGTCAAACTATCTGATGATGCTGGTCAGTTCCTGCAGCACCTGATCAGTCACAGTGATCGTGCGTGCGTTCGCGGAAAACCCGCGTTGTGCAATGATCAGCTTTGTAAACTCCAGGGCAAGGTCAACGTTGGAGCCTTCGAGCTGTTGCGACATCACGGCGCCGCGACCACCGGACAGAGACACACCGATTTCCGGAACGCCGCTGCCAAGAGACTGCTCGTAGTAGTTGTTTCCGGTCGGCATCAGCCCGTCGGAATTCCTGAACGATGCGATCGCCAGTTGCGCCATGGGGATTTCCTGGCCGTTGCTCGCGATGCCCACGATCTGACCGTCCGTGCGGACTCGAAAGTCGGTGAGAGACCCCGGCTCGTAACCGTCGGCAAATGGAACCGGAGTTGACAAAGCTCCTGTCCCTGTCAGTCCGTCGTACCGCCCCGGCGTCCCAAAATCGAGCGCCATCGTCTGCGGACTGCTTTGTCCATTGAATTGAATCTGAATATTCGAATCGCCTGTTCCAGTCCCGCTGACCATGGCAAATTCGCCGGTATCAAGGAATGTAATCCCGGAGACTTCTCCATCCAGCAGCAGATCGGACGGGTTCGTGAGCGAGACGTTGAGTGTCCATGTGTCGTCGGACTGCTTTGTAAAAGTCATTCCGATGCTGTGGACGGCTCCGCTTTCGTCATAAACCTCCGCGTCCCGGAACACCGTATCGGCAGTTTTCCCGAGCGTGGACCGAATCATGGCGGTCGCATCAAAGTCAGTTTGTCCGGCATTTGCGGTCGCGTCGGCTATCGCAATCGAGAACAGCGAAACGCCGGCTGTGTTATCCGTGGCCACAATCGTGCCGGATGCGTCAAGCGACACCGTCGCACCGTTCGTCGCTGTGCTGTCGAAGGAGACGTTCATGGCGGCAATCAAATCGCCCAATGTGGTCGTCGCGTCGACCGATAACACCGCCGGATTGGGTGCCGTTCCATCGGGCCTCGAGCCGAGGATGAGGATCTGGTCGCCGATCACGTAGTCTGCTGTGTTGTCGTCCAGATCGTTCAGCAGAGTTGCCGCCGTCGCGGGTGACCCGCCAGAAAGAAATGCCGTCTGAGTTCTGAACTCCTGCGCAACCGGGCCAGTGGATAATGAGGACAGATTGCCCGTCATTGAAATGGTGGACGAAGCCTGACCCGGAATGCTGACGCCTCGAGGAAGCGAAATACGGCTGTCACCAGCGACCTGAAATGCCGGGAGAGTTCCGTTGTCTTCACCGACACTGCCGCTTCTCTGGACCAGATATCCCGTCGCCGTGTCCGTCAGATAACCACTTTCATCAATCGAAAACGCGCCGGAACGCGTGTAAAAGGACTTCTCTCCCGCGGAAGCCACAAAGAATCCACCACCGTCGATCGCCATATCGAGTTCGTTGCCGGTAGATTCCAGATTTCCCTGCTGGAAATTCAAGTCCACCTGGGCCACGCGACTTCCCGTCCCGACCTGAATGGGATTCACACTTCCCAGCATTCCGTTCGGTGCTGATGGGGAAGCTCCCCGCTGCGTCTCATACAACAGGTCCGAAAACAGTACGCGGGATGATTTGAACGCCGTGGTGTTCAGGTTGGCAAGGTTGTTGCCCACAACTTCAAGCATCTTCTGGTGACCGCGCAGCCCCGAGATACCTGTTAACAGTGCATTGGCCATGATGGATCTCCATTTCCTGCGTCTGACAAGCGCAAAAGCCGTTGGACCACCGGGGCAAGCCCTGTGGCGGGAAAGTGTTGTACAGGACTAATAACTGTCTGCCACACCGATCACGCTGCTGACCGGAATCAGATTGGCACCGACCCTGACGAGAATCTGACCATTGTCCGGACGGATCTCTGTGACCTTGCCAACGTCACCGTCGTCCAGGCCGAACCGCACACTTTTTCCAAGCAGAGCCGTGCCCGCGTTGATGGACTGCAGCGCAGCGAGATCGTTGTTGTCCTGCGTGACCTTGATCAGGCTGTCGAGCTTTGTGCCCAGACTGCCGAAGCCGGTGTTCAGGTTCTCGATCCCTTCGACCGTTGAGAACTGAGCCAGCTGCTGCAGAAATTCCTGCTGGCCGATCGGCTGTGAGGGGTCCTGGTGCTGGAGTTGAGCGGCGAACAGCTGGAGGAACTGATTCCGTCCGATCTGTCCGCTGAAGTCTGTACTGCTCATGGCTGGGATTCCTTTCCCGTTGTATTTGAGCAAAAGGTGTCAGGTACCTTTTGCGAGGAACTTGCCTCGGGATTGCTGTGCATAAAAGGTTCCTGACACCTTTTGATGACTTACGCCTTGAAACTCAATGCGTGTCGCGACTCGGTTGACAACGGTCGACTTCCCGGAATTGATGCGGCGTCAACGTTCGGGCGGAGAACCGATCGATGCGCGGGCTGCCGCTCCATTCGATGTTTCTCTGCGTCGCTCTGCTGTCGGTCGAACCCGCTGCGATTCCTGTCCGACGAGAGAAACTCAATCGTGTTCAGATCCAGTTCCTTGAAGCGCAGCTGCGATTCGATCTCACCGCCGCGCGCCAGCAGCATGTCCATCGTCACTGCCTCTCGCGCTGTGACACGGACTGCCAGACCGTCAAGGGTCTTCGAGAGTTCAATCACGATTTCTCCAAGTTCCGGCGGATCAAGCTGCACCGTCAATGTCTCACGGTCAACGATCGGCCCGCGTTCCAGACGATCCACAACAGCCTGAGTGAACTGGTACGTCATCGGCTGCCGCAGTTCAACGGAGATGAAGTCAAACAATTCCGGGGACCCCGAACCACTGGAAACCGAGGCCATCAACATGGATGTCGTCTGGCTATGCTCGGGTTTGACCAGTGAAACCGTGTCACCGTCGTGCTGCGTCGGTCGCTTTGAAGGGGCATGACACTCCGGAATCGCAGCCAATACGTTGAGGTGCTCTGACGCGAGGGATGTCGCGGACGTTGTCAGATTCGTCACACTATAAGACTGATTCTCGACCGACGATGTTCCTGAGTGGGAGATCCCTGTTACGTGCCGTCCGGACTGGACCGGCGAAGCCTCGGCCGCTTTCATCGGCGTCGGACGTCCGATCCCGTCAAGGGCCGCCACGACTTCCGGTGAGAGTTCTTCAACTTCGGCCGGAAAATCGACGAATCGGACGCCCACCGTATGCAGTTTCACAGCACTCACTTCCGTCGCGTTCCTGTTCAGCCGGGTTTGCACCGGGGAGCTTGAGATTCGTGGAAACGACTGAAGTAATTCCACGGGGACTGTCGTCACTCCCTGTCTCGCGGAACTGTTTGCATCCGGCTGTCCGTTCACAGCAATTGCCCCAGTCTGCCCGGCCGCCGGAGAGTCCACGCAGCCCGTGGAAGCAATCGGAGCCGATTCGGAGGATGCTTCCCAGGACGGAGCTGCCGCGGTCGAGGCGGATTCAGCAGGCTTCGACTGCCGTGAAGCAGATTCGTTGCTGTCTGCTGTTCCGTCAGTCGCAACGGTTCCCGTGGTGAGTTGTGCCGTTTCTTCAGTCCTTGTAGATATGGAATTGACCGTCTCAAGGTTGGACAGCGGCAATGGCTGCGCCGGCTCTTGAGTCCCGGAGTTGTTGATCATCAACTGAAACACCAGGACAAACTGGTCATCGTGGGAACGGTTTTCCGGGGCGCGGCCGTGTGCCGGGCCGAGATCGCGGCCTTCTGCTGCGTGCTTCGAAGCGCGGATCAGTCGTTCCGTCGGTGCGTGTTCGATCCACGAGCGCTCATTCAGCGCGGCAAGTCGAATTGGCGAGGCAGAAGCTGGACTGAGCATCGCCATCAGAGCTGAGCGTCCCTGCAGAAGGCTTGACGGGTTCGGGAATGCAGGCCCCGAAGGCCGGAGAACGGATTCCTTAGAATTGGCCCTGCAGGTGCTGTGCCGCAAAAACGACTTCGGCAGTGGGGTCTTCCACTGAGAACCTGCAGAAGACTGAGTTCTTCATGAGAAGCGGTCGTCCGGGAAGCGAAGTTGGTGTCGGACTGGACTCCGGCCGTCAGGCTTCGCGGAAATTGTTTCCGTGCCACGGAAGAACTTGCCGTGTTCTGACGTGATATTTCCGGCGCAGCGGCGAATTCTGCCGGTCGGAAAAATCGTCATAACCGTTACAAGTTCTCAGGTCTGCTCAAGCGGAACGGCTGAACGGCCCGATCAATCGATGAGCGGGTGTTGTGTCGCGGGACCAGCGCGCTGTGACGGGAAACACTGTGCGGGCAATAGGCTCGCCGGAGGATTCATATGCCCATTCGACGAACAATTCTGAGTGCCTTGTGCCTGATGATGTTTGGAGCCGCGTCCGCGCGTGGACAGCAGAAAGACCCGTTCGCCGAGTGGGACAACAGGCAGCCGAAACCTGCGGCGGCCCGTCCGGCGTCAAAGAGTGCGAAAACGTCGGTCACATATTTCTCTCCATTGAACGTCGAAGCCGCTGCGGAGAAAGCTGCTCCGGACTCAACAGGCCAAGTTTCGATGCGAGAGCAATCGTCCGCATCGAATCTGAAACAGGCGGCGAGTTCAAGTACGTCAGCAAACTCGCGGCGCACGGCAGTAACCGGCAATCGAATCCCGAGGATCAAAAGTACGACCGCCGGTGAAGCGACAACTGACGCACATGCCGGAACAGAATTCGATTCGAGCATTCGGCAGGCCGGGTATGAATCGACGAGTGATGCGATCAAATCCGGTCGGATCATTCGCGTGAACGGTACCGCTCCCGTATCGGACGCGGTTGACGAAAATGCGTTCGCCAACTTTCTGCGAAAATCCGGCAAGGCGGCCGCTGCCGCCTCCGCTGACTCACGAACCAATGAACGGCAGGATCCGGCCGTCGATGGCGAGACTGCCGAGTCCGTGGTCTTTGACACGGTCCCAAAGTCCCGACCGACTGTGTCAGCCACAATGTCGGCCGCGGTCCCGGCGTCACGCGGCACGGTCGATTTTACGAAGGACGAGTGTGGTCCTCAGTCTCCTGGCGTTACGGTGCAATGGGTTCGCAAGGGTTCATTCAACGTTGGCCAGGAATGCGAGATCGAGCTGGTCGTGCAGAACACGAGCAAGGCCATTGTCCGCAGCGTCATGACAGAAGCCGTGATTCCGGCAGAGGTAGAGATCCTCGAAAGTACACCGAGCCCGATGCAGGGAACGGAAAGTCCCACGTGGACATTTGGCGAACTCAAGCCCGGCGAAACCCGCTCGGTGGCTCTGAAAGTCATACCTCGTCAGCGGGGCGACGTGCGACTGGATGCGTTCGTGCGGCTGACCGGATACTCATCATCCGAGTTCGCCGTGGAAGAGCCGATGATCGGAGTCTCCGTCACCGGGCCTGAGCAGGTCGAAGTCGGAGAGCAGGCCGGATACGTTGTCCGGGTCAGCAATCCCGGCACCGGAATCGCCAGCAATGTTCTGATTCAGGCGGCGGTTCCGGAAGGTCTGGAACACCGCAGCGGAAGTCTGCTGACGATCGAAATCGGGACGCTGAATCCTGGTGAATCCCGTCAGGCGCGTTTAAGTCTGACGGCCGTGAAGGGCGGGTCACACGAACTGGCCGTTCGAGCAATGGCTGAGGGCGGGCTGAGTGATGAAACCGTGGCCGCTGTGAGTGTCGCTGAACCGCAGCTCAACATTTCTATCGCCGGACCTGCCGAGCAGTTGGCCGGTCGAAACGGGGAGTACACTCTGACGGTTTCGAGCGCCGGCAATGTGCCGTCGGCGAATGTCCGGGCGAAATACCGTCTTCCGGAAGGTTTCGAATATGTCTCTGCGGATCGCGGCGGAAAGTATGCAAAGGCCGATCACTCGATCGAGTGGTTCGTCGGGACTTTGCAGCCGAATGAATCCAGCGAATTCAGCGTCACACTGAAGGCCGATCAGACGGGAGAGCTGATGCACCAGGCCGGAGTGATTTCTGAACATGGTCAGGTCACGATGTGCGACCTGGTCACTGCCGTCGAAGGCACGGCAGCGCTGGATCTGAAAATAACAGCCGGCGACTCAGAACTTGCCGTCGGGGATGAAGTCGAATGGACCGTTGTCATCAGCAACTCAGGCAGCCGTGAAGCTGCCGGAGTGGGAATGTCGTGTGAACTTCCGTCCGCTCTGGAATTGATGGATGCGGATGGACCATCCGAACATATCGCCGAAAACGGTGTGATGGTCTTTCGGTCACTGGCATCCATCGAAGCCGGAACAGACGCGACCTTCAGAATCAGGGCTCGCTGCACTCGTGAAGGCAGCCATCGAATTCGATTGAGGGTTGCCAGCGAATCGATCACCGAACCACTGATCGGCGAAGAGTCAACGCTGGTTGCGGGCAGATAGTGCTGCCTCAATCAATCGTGTGAAATCCAGCAAAGGCCCGGAAGCGGAAACGCGACCGGGTTTTTCTGTTGAGAAGGCACAGGGCGCGTTTTCTCCGATCCGGAAGAAGTGCCTTTCGAGACCTTGTTTTCCACTGACGGACAGGCGACAATTCCGCCTCCCACGGAACAGCATTTCTCTGAATCCTGATGCCCCGCCCTCCGGTCGAAATCATGCCGATCCCGCTTCATGCCTGCCCTTCTCCCGCCATGCGGTCAGTGATCGGTGTCACGACGTCCGTGGCGAGGTCGGCAGCAGCGGCGCTGCCGCAGCACTCGGTGGTCAGTTCAGACAAAAACTCAGGTGTGAAACGCGCGGCTGCGTCCAAACAGGGCATGCTGCCACTTCGCTGACCAGGTTCAATTCCCCGTGCGTCATGCGAACCCTGGTGGCGGATTGTTGCGCACACCGTGCCGACCGGTTTTCGTAGGTGGTCCCGGAATCATGAAAGATATTCGCGGAAATCAGTACCCCGCTCCGTTTCGTCCGTCCTTCGGCGCTCCTGAAGCTGCCGGGCTGTACGATCCCCGCAATGAGCATGACAATTGCGGAGTCGGCTTCGTCGCCAACATCAAAGGGATCAGGAGCCGCCGGATCATTGACGACGCCGATCGAATTCTTCGCAGCATGAATCATCGAGGCGCCTGTGGCTGCGAGTCGAATACCGGCGACGGAGCCGGGATGCTCACAGCGCTGCCTCACACTTTCCTTGCAAGAGTCGCAAAGCAGGACATCGGCATTGATCTGCCGGCTGCGGGTCGTTACGGGGCAGGAATTGTGTTCCTGCCGCAGGACGAAGAGCAGCGAGGAGTCTGCAAGACTTCGCTGGAAGAATTCATCGCTCAGCAGGGGCAGACGCTGCTGGGCTGGAGGCCGCTGCCGGTTGACTTCGACAAGGCGGATATCGGCAAGTCAGCCCGCGCCTGTGCGCCTCATCTGGAGATGCTCTTCATCGGCGGCGCGGAAGGGCAGGATACGGCAGCCTTCGAACGTCAGCTGTTTATCATCCGCAAACTGTCCAGCCACAAGCTCCGCAACAGCGACATGTCGCAGGCATTGCTGTTCTACATCTGTTCGATGTCGACCAAGCTCATCATTTACAAGGGCATGCTGACGGCGCTGCAGGTCATGCCGTTCTTCAATGACCTTCAGGCGGCGGACTACGAGAGCCATCTGGCGATGATTCACTCGCGGTTCGCGACCAACACGTTCCCCAGCTGGGACCGCGCTCAGCCGCTGCGATTCATGTCCCATAACGGCGAAATCAACACGGTCAAAGGCAATTCAAACTGGATGTTCGCGCGACAGGGCAAGATGCAGAGCGATCTTTTCGGCGAAGACATCAAGAAGCTGTTCCCGATTGTTGAACCGCACACGTCCGATTCCGGCTGCTTCGATAACGCATTGGAAATGCTCTACCACTCCGGTCGCACGCTGCAGGAAGTGGTCATGATGATGGTTCCGGAAGCATGGCAGAATCACGAGACCATGCCCGAGCACAAGCGGGCGTTTTACGAATACTGTTCCGCACTTCAGGAGCCGTGGGACGGGCCTGCTTCGATATCATTCACGGACGGCCATTACATCGGCGCCACGCTGGATCGGAACGGCCTGCGTCCCAGCCGCTATTATGTGACGAAGGACGACCGCGTGGTGATGGCCAGCGAAGTCGGCGTGCTCGACATCGAGCCGGAAAACGTACTCTGCAAAGGCCGGCTGCAGCCCGGCCGCATGTTCCTTGTCGACTTCGAACAGGGCCGGATCATTGATGATGAAGAGCTGAAGGCCGATGTCGCGTCCCGGCAACCCTACCGGCAGTGGGTGCAGGAGCAGCGCATTCTGCTGGAGGAGCTGCCGAAAAAAACGCCCGCAGAACGGCTCACGGGACAGGATCTGCTGAATCGCATGCAGGCGTTCGGATACACGGCCGAAACGATGCACTTCATGCTGCTGCCGCTGATCAAGGCTGACAAGGACCCGATCGGTTCCATGGGCAACGACGCGGCGCTGGCGTGTCTCAGCGAACAGCCTCGAATGCTCTACGACTACTTTCATCAGCTGTTTGCGCAGGTCACGAATCCGCCGATCGATTCGATCCGCGAAGAAGTCATCATGTCGCTCGAGTGCTGCATCGGGCCGGAAGGAAATTTGCTGCAGACAAGTGCCGAAAGCTGTCATCGCCTGGCGATTCCTCATCCGATTCTGACCAACCATCAGATGGCCAATCTGAAAGGCATCAAGTATCGCGGCTGGAAGTCCAGAGTCATCGACATTACGTATCCCAAGTCACAGGGTATTGCCGGGCTGCGCCCGGCTCTGGACCGCATCTGCCGGGAATCGCGGCAGGCGATCAAAGACGGATACAGCCTGATCGTGCTGTCGGACCGCAAGATCTCCGCAGACCGAGTTCCAGTCAGCTCACTGATGGCCACCGGAGCCGTGCATCATCATCTGGTGCGGCACGAAGAGAGGACTCAGATCGGTCTGCTGGTCGAATCCGGCGAGGCCCGTGAAGTGCATCACTTCTGTCTGCTGATCGGCTACGGTGCTGACGCCGTCAATCCGTATCTGGCTCTGTACGCGCTTCGCCAGTCACGACTCGACGGCAAGCTGACCGACGACTGGGACGACGACCGCATCATCGCGGCGTTTCGTTCAGGCGTGGCGAACGGCATGCTCAAAGTCATGGCCAAGATGGGGATTTCGACACTGCAGAGTTACAAGGGGGCGCAGATCTTTGAGGCACTGGGTCTGGCGGAGGACGTGGTCAATCTTTGCTTTGCCGGAACACCAAGTCGAATCAAAGGCGTTAGTTTTGACGTGCTGGCTCAGGAAGCGCTGATGCGGCATCACGTGGGGTTCCCGGAAAATCCGGACAGCATTTCGCACGATCTGCCCAATCCGGGGCTCTATGCCTGGCGCCGGCATGGCGAGAAGCATGCCTGGAATCCGCATACGATCGGACGGATTCAGCAGGCGGCCCGCACTGGTGACAAGGCTGCCTACAGAGATTTTTCACAGCTCATCAATTCTGAAACAACGCGCGCGTGCCATCTGCGCGGGCTGCTGAAGTTCCGCACCGGAACGGCGGTCCCGCTGTCCGAAGTTGAATCCGCGGCCGAGATCGTCAAACGGTTCTGCACAGGGGCGATGAGCTTCGGTTCAATCTCTGCTGAAGCTCATGAAACGCTGGCGATCGCGATGAACCGCATCGGCGGCAAGAGCAACACCGGAGAAGGCGGCGAACGTTATGAACGCTTCGGGAGAATGGACAACGGAGACTCCCGGCGTTCGGCCATCAAGCAGGTTGCATCCGGCCGTTTCGGAGTCACCTCGTGGTATCTCACGAACGCAGACGAGCTGCAGATCAAGATTGCTCAGGGGGCCAAGCCGGGGGAAGGCGGTGAACTGCCTGGCCATAAAGTCGATCAGACGATCGCCTCGACCCGGCTCTCGACACCGGGTGTCGGATTGATCAGTCCGCCGCCGCATCACGACATCTATTCCATCGAAGATCTGTCGCAGCTGATTTTTGACCTGAAAAATGCCAACCGTCGTGCCCGGATCAGCGTCAAGCTCGTCTCGGAAGTCGGCGTCGGCACGGTCGCAGCAGGTGTTGCCAAGGGACATGCGGACAACATCCTGATCTCCGGTTTTGAAGGCGGAACAGGAGCTTCGCCCCTGACCAGTATCAAGCACGCCGGTCTGCCGTGGGAACTGGGCATCGCGGAGACTCATCAGACGCTTGTCATGAACGACCTCCGCAGCAGAGTCCGGCTGCAAACTGACGGTCAGCTCAAGACCGGTCGCGATGTCGTGATGGCCGCCATGCTGGGGGCAGAAGAATTCGGATTCGCGACCGCGCCGCTGATCACGCTCGGCTGCATCATGATGCGCAAGTGTCATCTGAATACCTGCCCTGTCGGAATCGCGACTCAGGACCCGGTTCTGCGGAAGAAATTCCAGGGCAAGCCGGAACACGTTGTCAATTATCTGTTTTTGGTCGCGGAGGAAACCCGGGAGATCATGGCTTCGCTGGGTTTTCGTACGATCAATGAAATGGTCGGGCGAGTTGACATGCTGGAGCTGGATGAAAGTCTGACTCACTGGAAGGCCCGGCAGCTTGACCTGTCACCGATTCTGACGCCGGCAAAGAAGCCTCACGCCGATGTGAAAACGTACTGTACTATCGACCAAAAACATGCTCTGGACAATGTGCGTGATATGGAGCTGCTGCAGCAATGTGAACCGGCTTTGAAGCACGGGAAGCACGTCCGCATCGACACCACGATCCAGAACATCGACCGCGCCTTCGGGACGATTCTGAGCAACGAAGTCAGCCTTGCTCATGGAGCCGATGGCCTTCCGATGGACACGATCCACATCAAAGCCAGGGGCTCAGCCGGGCAAAGTGTGGGTGCATGGCTGGCTCACGGAGTCACGGTCGAAATCGAAGGCGACGCCAACGACTACGCCGGCAAGGGGCTCTCCGGAGGACGTCTCATCGTTTATCCGCCGAAGGAATCGGACTTTGTCCCCGACAAGAACATCATCCTCGGCAACGTCGCTCTTTACGGTGCGACGTCGGGTGAAGCCTACTTCCGGGGAATAGCGGCCGAACGCTTCTGCGTCCGGAATTCCGGAGCCACGGCAGTCATCGAAGGCTGTGGCGACCACGGCCTTGAATACATGACCGGTGGCCGCGCTGTCGTACTTGGAGCGACAGGTCGTAACTTCGCCGCCGGCATGTCCGGAGGTGTTGCCTACGTCTTCGATCCTGAAGGCGGATTTCTTGTGAACTGCAATCTGGAAATGGTCGAGCTGGAGGAAGTGACGGACGCAGCCGACGTTCTGGAACTCAGGACAATGGTGGAAAACCATCACCGCTTCACAGGTTCCACAGTAGCGAAACATGTTCTGGATCACTGGCAGGCGACACTGAAGCAATTCCACAAAATCATGCCTGTCGATTACAAACGCGCGCTGCAGGAACTGGCGGCCGAGCAGTTGGTGAAAACGTAAGAATCTGACTCTCACGGGGTTGATGTCTCCTCATCCTTTCGGCTGCATGAACCGCACACAAATGATCGCCGCGATGGATGAACCCGGCTCGCGCTGGGATGTCATCGTTATCGGCGGAGGAGCGACAGGGCTTGGTGCAGCCGTTGAATCTGCCTCACGCGGTCATCGCACCCTGCTTGTCGAGGCTGCGGACTTTGCGAAAGGCACGTCCAGCCGATCCACGAAACTCATCCACGGCGGAGTTCGTTATCTGCGGCAGGGCCGGATCAGAATGATCCGGCAGTCGCTCCGGGAGCGGGGGCTTCTGTTGCAGAACGCTCCGCACATTGTACATCCGCTGAACTTCGTCCTGCCGGCGTATCGATTCGGCTCCCGACTTTTCTATTACGCAGGGCTGAGAGCCTATGACCTGCTGGCCGGCAGACTCCGCTGCGGGCGAGCCCGGCGATTGTCCCGCGATGAGACCTGTCGCGAATTGCCAACTCTGCGGGATGAGAATCTGAGAGGCGGAGTGTTGTACTCCGATGGCCAGTTCGACGACGCGCGTCTGGCAATCACTCTGGCCATGACCGCCGCGGATCTCGGAGCAGTCGTTGCGAATTACACTCCCGTCACAAGACTTCTGTACGCAGGCGGCCGAATCAACGGTCTGGTCATCCGCGACATCGAGTCGGATCGCGAGATTTCAGTGTTCGGTAAAGTCGTCATCAATGCAACCGGCGTCTTTGCCGGGAACATTCTTAAGATGGACGATGATTCCGCTGACGCGCACGCTGATGATCATCGAGCGGTGATCGTCCCGAGTCAGGGATCGCATCTGGTCCTTGATTCTTCCTTCCTGCCCGGTTTGTCCGCGCTGATGATTCCGGAGACCGATGACGGACGAGTGTTGTTTGCGATACCGTGGCACGGAAGCGTGCTGCTGGGCACAACCGATCTGGCAGTACGGGAAGTGACTGCTGAACCTCGCCCGACACAGTCCGAAGTCCAGTATCTGCTGGAACACGCCGGGCGATATCTGAAACGAACGCCGTGCGAAGCCGACGTCCTTTCCCGATTCGCCGGTCTGCGGCCGCTTGTCGGACCGCGAACCGGCCGGCATTCGACATCATCACTTTCCCGTGAACACGACATTCGTACGTCTTCGACAGGCCTGATCACGGTTATCGGCGGCAAATGGACGACGTACCGGGCGATGGGCGAAGACCTGATCAACCGAGCCGAATCTGACGGGGGCCTTCGCAGAATTCCCTCCCGAACGGCATCACTCCCGCTACACGGCTGCCCCGACCCGGTTCCCTTGCTGCGAGCGGCGATCCTGACTTCGCAATCTACGGCAGCGATGCTCAGTCACTCCGGGACCTGATTCTGGAATCTCCGGATCTGTCGCAGCGACTGCAT
>JANNGQ010001312.1:0-2033 GCA_031403975.1 Planctomycetota bacterium | reverse complement strand
GCCGAGATGTATCGAGCAGCTCGTGATGCGAAGGTGCGGCACATGACAGCCTTCACTTACCGTTTCGCACCGTCGATGCGGTATGTCAAACACCTGGTCGCCAGTGGGGCTCTGGGGACGCCGCGACATTTTCGTAGTCAGAGGTTTCTCGACTGGCCGGAAACCAGCTGGGGCTGGCGACAGATCAAGAAGCTGGCTGGTGCCGGAGACTTGTTCGACATGACGATTCACCGGATCGATTTCGCTCAGGATCTGCTCGGCCCGATCAAGTCCGTCTGCGGCGCTGTCGCGCAGTTCGTGCCTCGTGACAGGACGGTGGACGGCAAACCGTGCCCGCCGTCGGAAGTCGATGACTGGTCAAGCCTGATTGGCTTCTTCCAGTGTGGAGCCGTCGGCGTCTGGGAAGGCAGTACATTGATGAAAGGCCACAATAACAACGGCGTCGGTTACGAATGGGCCGAAGTCAACTGCAGTGAAGGTTCGGCGGCCTACCAGTTGACCGATCCGAACACGATCATTCTGTCTCGCGAAGGCAAGGACATGGAGAAGCTACCCGTACCGAAGGAGTTTCTCGTTTTGCCGGGTAGTCCTCGTGATCCTTTCCAGGGTAAGCCCAGTACCGTGTTCCGCTACGACCTCGTCTGCGAACTGACATCGGCGATCATCGAAGAACGCGACGCGGTCCCTGGTTTCCACGACGGCGCGACGGCTCAGGCGGTGGCTGATTCCGTGCTGATCTCGTTCGATGAACGGCGCTGGGTGGATATCGATGCTGATCTTGCGTGAGCGGTAGCCGGATTCGTGAGAATTCGGTGCGCTGCCAATGATCACCAGCCGGATTGGTGAGAATTCGGAGCTTCTGCGTTCATCCAACCTGAAGTCTCACGCCTTCGGCTACAACGAAATGTCTCAGTTCTCGACCGTCGTGTCGTAACGCACGCCTTCCGGCACGTTGACCGGTACGGCGACTGTTGTGCCGAACGCGCCGTCGGTCCTGCTCATCGAATCGACAGCGACGAAGGCCGTAAACGCACACATCAGGCTGTAGTCCAGTGCTGTCTGAGTCACCGACTGCTGAATCTCTGCGCCCTGATCCGGAGTCCGCGACGCCTGTGCCATCAGGTCAGCGATCTTGAGACGTGCCCAGACGGCACTGATGCCGCGATGCTCCTTGTTGGTTTCCTTTGTGTCGACTGACACGGTGTATGACACTGGCTGCATGCCTGTGAGGCCTCCGACGCTCACGGTGCTCGGTTCTCCCGTGAAGCGTCCGGTGACGACGACCGGTCGTCCTACAATCAGGTCCGGCAGAATCTGAGGATAGACGTCCGTCACGTGCATGTGGCCCCAGTCGATCGAGAGGTCCGTCATCGCCGGATGGCTGATGCGTTCGTTGAAACGATCCATGATCTGTACGGGATCATCGTTCAGACTCAGATAGGCCACGGCACCTCGCCCGAGCAAAGCCATGCGGTCCAGCAAATAGCGGTTTGTTGACTGCCCGACGCCGAAACTGAAGACTCGGGAATCACCGATCTTTTCAGCCACGGCATTTAGAATGTCGTGATCATTGCCGATGAATCCGTCCGTCATGAACGAAACCAGGCGATACCGGCCTTCGTCATGAGGAAAATCCAGGGCCGCTTTAACACCTTGAATCATCTCCGTCCCGCCGCTTCCATTCAGCGAAGCCAGATAGGTCAGACCCTTATGAATATTCTGAGGTGAAGCGATGACCGGAGTCGGACCAAGCTGTGACGTCGTTGAACTGAAGTTAATTATCTGAAACGTATCGCGCGGTGTCAGCGACTGGAGAGCATGAGCAATCGCCGCCCGAGCCTGCTCAATCGGTCGTCCGTTCATACTGCCGGAACAGTCGAGCACAAACACCATTTCCATCGGACTGCGCTGCACCTGTTTCAGTTCGGCAGGCGGATAGAGCATCATCGTGAAGTACTGCCCGTGATCGTCCTTGTGAGTCATCATGGCCGTTTTGATCCTTTCACCGGCGACCTGATATCTCAGGACGAAGT
>JANNGQ010001311.1:0-5642 GCA_031403975.1 Planctomycetota bacterium | reverse complement strand
CGGCTGATTTGCCTTCCAGGTGGAATTGGCACGGACTCTGCACAGGAGTGCATTCCGTCAACAGCTGCACCGGCAGACTGTTTCCCCGGAAAATGGATGATCTTGTTTGGAAGGAAAGTACACATGCCAACCACATTGACTGCCCGCCCTCGTAGTGCCGCTCCCGCTGTGCGGATCACCGATCCGTTGACTGCATTGCGACACGAAATGAACGACTGGATTTCGAACATCTGGGGAAGCGGCGGTGACAGTGGCCTCGCCGCAAGTTTTGCCCCGGAACTTGATGTCTCGGAGAAAGACACCTGCTTTGAACTTCGCATGGACATCCCGGGAATGGAATCGAAGGACATGGACATCCAGGTGCAGGGCAACACGGTGACCATCAGCGGTCAGCGCAAAGAAGAAAAGGAAGAGAAGGGTAAGACGTATCATCGCGTCGAACGCCGCTCGGGAAGTTTCTCGAGGACGGTCACGCTGCCGTGTGCGGTCACAGAAAAAGAAGTCGCGGCGGAGTACACGAACGGTGTTCTTTCTGTTGTCCTTCCGAAATCTGAAGAGGCCCGGCCGAAGAAGATTTCGATCAAGGGTTAGGTCCGGCGGGCGTGCAGATCTGCGCGCAGTGTGCTCTGGCGACCATGCGTCACGAACTTCCATTCCTCGGCGGGAGGCCGGCTGGTCTCTCGCCAATGGGAGCCCGTCAAACCGTTCGTGAAAACACTGAGGAATGGGGAGGCGGACTCAAACGGTGAACGAAACTCACCGGGTCCGGCTCAGGAAATGCGGGTTTTGGCACTGCTCACGGCACTGTTCCGGTCAAAACCGTTGACTTCTGAATTGATTCGAGAGGTATCATCATGGCTTCGACCCGAATCAGACCTGAGCGCAAGACGAATCGACCGCCGAAGGTGGATAATGTCAACCCCGACGGTTGCACACTCAAGCCTCTGGAAGGCAAATCCGCGTCAGTCACGGATTGTCAATCGAACTGCGAGTGTCTTTGCGCTTCCGATGAGTCGATCCGCATGCTCGCTTACCTGAAATGGGAAGCTGCCGGATGTCCGCCTGATCATGGCCTCATGTACTGGCTGGAAGCAGAGGGAGAGCTCGATGCCACGCGGTCTGGAGCAGGTTCCGCCTGACGTCAGCAACAAGTACCTGCACACGTTCGCACGACGGATGAACCATCTCTTCTTCCCCGGGGAGACTTTGATATGCAGTTTTGTATTCAACAACCGTCTGAGGAATCCGATTACGAGCTGCTGCAGCGAGTGACACGATTTCTTGATGCACGGGGTGACCAGCCCCATCGATCATTGAAACTCACTGTCGAACAAGGCACGGTGATGGTTCAGGGCCGGGTTCCGTCGTACTACCTGCGGCAGATCGCCCTTGAATGCATCAAGCGTGTCGCAGGTGTTACACGGATTGTCGACCAGATCAACGTCGAGGATCCTCACCTCACCAACTGCGTCTCTCGAATCAGTGCTCTGAGAACTTACGACTGAAATCGGCCGACAGCGCTGGCTGCGCTCTGGAAACCACCAGCGTTTCCCCGGCAAAGGCCCGACACTAGCGCGTTCGGCTGGCGTTACGCTGTGCGGCTGGGGCATTGGCTCTGTTCAGGAACGACTTCCGACAGGATGCATCATGGACCTGCTTCCGCCGGCAACTCTGCAATCTTCACCGGAACTCTCGCCAGAAGAGCTCGTGCAGTCATTAGCTCGTCAGTGTGCGTTCCCTGTGTCCGTGGATTCGGTCATTGTGCGACAGACACACATCTCGATTGTATTCCTGGGTGGCGAGCTGGCTTACAAAGTGAAGAAGTCCGTGAAGCTTCCGTTCCTGGATTTCTCAACGGTTCAGCGGCGTCATTTCTTTTGTGAGGAAGAAGTCTGGATCAATCGACCCTGGGCTCCCGACGTCTATCTCGGTGTCGTACCAGTCACACACGACGCCGATGGTCTGCGGTTCGAGGGAAGCGGTCCGATGGTTGATTGGGCCGTCAAGATGCGGCGATTGCCGGAAACAGCCACGCTGCGGTCACGGTTGCAGTGCGGAACACTGGAACCGGAAGACCTCGTTCGAGTGGCTCAGCGGATTGCGGCCATCCATCGTCAGGTTCATCACTGTGTCGGTGAGCAGTCGGCCGAAGCTCAGGCAGAGTTCCGTTGTCAGATCCGCGAGAACTGGGATTTCGCACGTGGGTTGACGCCGGAGGTGATTGAGCCCCGGGTGCTACAGCGCATCGAGTGGCTGTCGGATGAGTGGCTGAAGCGTCACGACGATACACTGCGTCGCCGGGCAAGTGCAGGTTGTATCAGAGAGTTGCACGGTGATCTGAGGCTGGAACACGTATTCCTGTTTCCCGATCGATCGCCACCTGACGACATTCTGATTCTCGACGGAATTGAATTCGATTCCGCGCTGCGGCGCATCGACGTCGTGGCCGACATGGCCTTTTTGGTGATGGAACTGGGCTTCGCTGGTCGCCGCGATCTGGCTCAAGTCTTCGCCGATGCCTATTTTGAACCGGCCAACGACCACAGCGGTCGCAGTCTGCTGCCGTTGTTTGCGGCGTATCGTTCGGCTGTGCGAGCCAAAGTGGCCGCCATTCTCAGCGGCGCGCCGGAAATCCCGGATTCCGATCGGGACAAAGCACTCGCCCGTTCACGGGCACACTGGCTATGGTGTCTGTCGGAGCTGGATGAACCCGACCGACGTCCGGCACTGGTGCTCGTGTCGGGGTTACCCGGCACAGGAAAATCGAC
The DNA here is from genome assembly GCA_031403975.1 of Planctomycetota bacterium. Lineage (GTDB taxonomy): Bacteria > Planctomycetota > Planctomycetia > Planctomycetales > Planctomycetaceae > SXXK01. The sequence goes on along the minus strand of JANNGQ010001311.1, from coordinate 2,874 downwards.
GCTCGCCCGCAGCCTGGCGGAAGCGGCTCATTTCAGCGAAGTCATTCGTTCTGACGTCGTTCGCAAGGAACTTTTCCCCGCAGCAACTGCGGAGGATGACACGGCAGTTCTGTACTCAGCAGAGCGAACAGAATGGACATACGACGAATGCTGGACTCGTGCCCGCAGGGGATTGCTGTCCGGAGGCCGAGTCATTGTCGATGCCACTTTTCAGTGCGAGTCGAACCGGCGACGATTCCTTCAACTGGCCACTGACTGCGGCGCACGGGCCGTCTGGCTGGAATGCACAGCTCCCGCTGACGTTGTGCGACGGCGGCTTGAAACACGCCGCGATGATCCCTCTGACGCCGACTGGTCGGTGTATCAGGTTGTGCGGGAGCAATGGGAACACGCATCGGAATTCACCAAACGATTCCATGCAATCATTGATGCATCCGAATACTCCGCTGTCGCGCTGAACGAAGCCCGCAGTGTGCTGCGGTTACAAGGTTTGATCGGTGGCAATGGTTGACCAGACGCTCCGGGAAAGCCGCGCGTTGAGCGAATTAACTTCCGGCGACAATCCTGACACATGGCTCCCGAAGCCGCTTCGGCTTTGACAGTGCCGGAATGCCGGTTTACTAAGGACACTTTCAATACTCTCCCGAAAAGGAACCACGTTATGCAGTCCATTGATGAACCCCGCCTCGAAACGGATCCGGGCTATCGATTTACGTACCTGATCGAGTTCATTGGATTTGGTCAGCCGGATATCCAGGCCATCCATGCGTCCGCCGGCGCGCTCGCGCCGCTTGTGCCGGGGCTGGTCGATGCCGTCTATGACAAGTTGTTTTCTTACGACGCCACCAAGCGTCACTTCCTGCCGCGACAGTCAGGATACACGGGTATCCTCCCCAGTGATCTGGCGTCACTTAAACAAGATCACGAGATGATTCAGTTCCGTAAGCAGCATCTGAGTCGGTATCTGGTGACTCTTGTGACCAAACCCTACGATGGGGCGATGGTCGGGTATCTCGACATGGTCGGCAAGATTCACACGCCGAAAGCGGGTTCACAGGATCTGAATGTTCCGCTCATCCAGATGAACGCGCTGATGGGCTTCGTGTCAGATGCTTTCGTTCAGACGATTCTGAATCTGAATCTGCCGCGTCTGGCGGAAGTCGCCACGCTGCGGGCTTTCAACAAGCTGTTGTGGATTCAGAACGACTTGATCACTCGCCACTATCAGGACGCAAAGTCGGCAGTTGAGCCGCCTGGTCGGGATGCGTTATCTGCGAAGCAGACAATTTGACGAACAAAACAAACTAGCCTGGCCGGGTCTCATTGAAAGCCCCGATGCAACACAACCTGGCATAGCCAGGCCACGCGCTCTTCTGCGAGTCGCGGTGAAACGAGGCACTCATTTGACCCGCAGCCCTTAGTCGAAATCCGGCTTGCTCTCACGCTGCTGCGACGCCATCGCATGGGCCAGTCCGGCGGATCCGGCCGCGATACCGAGGAACAGCCAAAGAACATGTTCGCCACGGAAATCCAGTCTGAGCCCGACGAGCGGGCATCCTGCCGCAATCAGGAAGTTCGCCAGTGCCAGCCACGGTCGGCCACAGTAGAGCAAACCGGCACCCGGCAATACCAGGCTGAGCAATGCGGAGATCGTTGGTCGTTTCATGATTGCCGGGCCGAATCAGGTTCTTGTCAAGTTCATGTACTCGCGAACCCGTGCGGCGACCTGAGGCTTCGTCATCTTGTCGGCGGGCTCCACGCTGATGTCCTGTGCATTGACGTGCTTCGTTTCCATCCGCTTGCGAAGTTCCGTTCTTGCCTCGCCGGGTCCCATGATCAGGATCGACTGACAATGGCCCAGTGACGTGATGATCTCATCGTAGAACTGATTCAGTTTCGCCGTGTATTTGCGTTGACGAGTGTCGTCCGCCGGCACGTGCAGCGGTTCATGAGGCTCCGTTGAGCGATCACTCGGGCGATGAACATGACGTTCCGCCTCGGAAAGAATCTGCAACACCTGCTCGCCGTCATCCGACAGCTTCACAAGAACGGCCTCACGATGATCAACCCACACACCGGCAGTCGTTGGCATGGCTCAGCCCTTTGAATTGTTTAGAGATTGACCTGACGAACGGGGATGCCCGCGTCCTTCGCCGAGGCTGACAATGCACACGACATTCCAAAGGTCGCGAAGTGGGCGATTGGCGGCTCGTTTGTTTTTCCGAAGACAGAGCGTTGATACTGTGAATGCGGTCTCTGCCCACCGGAAACGATCGCTTTCTGTGAAACGGGGTTCTCCGGATCGAGACAGCATGTCACACAGTGCGACACCGCCGCACGTTTCGAGTTACAAAAGCTGCCATATGAGTTTGTCAAAAACAGTCTATCCGGCGTTGGGCGCGGAACGATAGCGGGTCCGTCCGGGAGCGGGTTGTTGTGAGGATTCGGAGCATCGCACTGAAACTGACGAGGACGTCATCTATGCCATTTGCATGAGTCGTGATCGCCAACTCTGGATGGCGTTGCGCCGTCATTTGAATGCCGCAAGTGAGGCCCGAAGCCCCAGGCTGCCTTATCCGGCGTTGGAGTTACGACAGAGCCCCATACTGTTGTCAAACAGCACGCCGACCAGAAGATTTCCCAGCGGCTGAGGTTCATGGCGACGAAAAGCGAGTAACTTCTCCAGGATCCAGCCTCGACAAAGTCGACTTGGATACCGGAAGAAGTGCCGGCCGGCACCCATCTGAAACACAGTCCGAGTCACCCGATTGGCAATCCGACAGCGGATATCTCTCGGATCGTGCCCCTGATTCTTCCAGTGAGGGGGCCAACGGGGAAACAGCAGGAGGTTGCCCGTTGCATGCATGCGTTGCA
>JANNGQ010001310.1:0-8072 GCA_031403975.1 Planctomycetota bacterium | reverse complement strand
CGAGAATGACCGGACTGACGCTGCTATTGCAGATCTCTGGCCGGCACTCGAAGAGTCACCTGACAGCCCTGTCCTGAATCCGATGCTCGTGCAATGTCTGCAGAGAGCATCCGCATCGACAGACAACGGCAATGCTGCAGGCGCGCGGGGCGAAAATGTGTCCAGAGCCATCAGTCACTTGAAAACCCGTTCCGAACGAACTCCGTCGGACACCAGTCTTCGGATCTGCCTGGCAGCTTTGCTGCGGCAGAGTGGTCAGAAGTCGGCGGCCATGCAGACTCTGGAGGAAGGCATCCGACACGATGCCCGTTCGTCCGTGCTTCATGAAACACTCATCGAGTATCTGGTCGCCGACGGCGAAGCTGCGAAAGCACGTCGCGTCCTGGCGAGCATTCCTGACGGCCGCCTTTCGCGCAGCCGGCAGTCGTTCTGCGAAGGCCGGATTCTGATGGCGGAAGAAAAATGGAATGAGGCCGGGGATGAAATCGAACGCTGTCTCGCGTTCACAGAGGCCGGGTCCGGATTTTATGCGCGGGTGCAGATGTGCTTCGCAGTCTGTCGCAGCCGCGCGGGTCAAGCCGCCCGATCGATTGAGGCATTCCGCTCGGTCGTCGAAGTCAACCCCGAGTCTCTGACCGGCCGCCTGGGCATGGCGTCGGCGTGGGTCAGATCCGGGCAGCCTGAACTGGCCATTGCCGAGTATCGACAGATGCTGAGTGTTCCGGGCGTGGCGGCATATCTGGCCGACATTCTGATTCAGAAGGCGATCCGGCAGCCCGCCGCATTCCGGGACTGGTCTGAGATTGATCGACTGATCGCGGATGACACAGCGCTGATTCCCGATCCCGTTCAGCGGATCCTGCTGCGAGTCGATCGGTTGTTCGCATCCGGACAGATCACGCAGGCGATTACGACACTGGAACAGGCATCGCAGAGATTCCACGATCGGCCTCAGATTGCTCGAGCCCTGAATCTGATTCACGGAGAACATGCGAAGGGAATTCTCGATCGTTTGCTTCAGATGGCGCAGGAAGATCCGGACAATGCGGATGTCCATGCGGCCATCGTTCGGCAGTATCTGGCGGACGGAGAACTGAGCGAAGCACTCAACTGGCTGGAAACGACAGCTCACCGTTCGAGCAGCAACGGTGGTCGCGAGATTGCTCTGCAGGTCGTCCTTTCGGCGCTGGAACGAGTCGCGATACTGGAAAACCGCATAGCCCGCACAACATACCTTCCGGAAATCCGGCAGGCAGGAATCGAGTATGCCAGGGAACTTGCGGCCCTGAACAACGTCCATCTGCCGTACCTCGTACGAGTCCTGACACGAGCCGGAATGACACAAGACGCTCTCTGAAACTTCTGCAGGATCAGGCCTCGGGCGACTTTCCCGAATTCGGTGCCGCAGCGCTGCTGGAGATTGTGCGCTTCCAACCGGATCGCGGACCTCTGTTGCAGCCGGTCATACGGGAGTTATATGCCTTGATCAGTCACCATCCCGACAACGCCGAATTGCGACTCATCTATGCCGATCTGATGCTGTACGCGGAAGAATATCGGACCGCATTGCAGACCCTGGAGCCGCTCCGGAATTCTGCCGTCGATGATCCGAGGCTGGCCGCTCGTCGAGCCTGGATTCTCGCCGTTCAGGGGCAGTCTCTGGCCGAAGCATCGGAGCTTGTGGAATCGGCTGTCCGCAGTCAGCCGGATGAATTTGCGCATCAGGAAGTGCACGGCCGCGTGCTGATTGCCCTGGAGAAATTCCCGGAGGCCGTCACTGTGCTGGGTCATATCCCGAAAGGACAACTTTCGTTGGCCGGTCGAACGTACCTGGCTAAAGTCCTGCAGATGCTCGATCGTGACGACGAAGCACGTCTGCAGATTGAAGAGATCGCGATGCAGCATGAAGCCGGGCCACTGTTGCCGGCGGACGAACGTCTGCTGGATTCGGTCACGACGCAGCTGCTGCAACCGGCGGCGGCGGTGCGCTGACATCTTGGCGCGGGCTTCGCCCGCCACCCAGGGAAGAGCGTGAAAGAGTTGTTAACCACGGATTTCGCGGATTTCACGGATAAACACTAAGCGACTCATCCGTGCGATCTGTGAAATCCGTGGTCAAATACTGCGATTGGAACAAGCACTTCGTTCGTGACGTGCCGCACCAGAACCTCCGCGTCCTGCGCAGATTCAGAACGTCAGCAGTACAGACCTGCATCATTTGCGCGCGCCGGGAAACTTTGGAAACATGTTGCCGGGCAACTTCGGAAGTGTGGAAGGATCAATCGGCAGCTCGTCCTGCAGTTTTCCAGGCAACTTGCCTCGCTGCAGCCCACCGCCGACATCACTCATCACTTTTTGGATCTTCGCCTTGTCCTTTTCCGGAATCAGCTTCGAATCGGCCACGTTCCGGAAGACGGTCGACGGATCGACTTTGCCGGACTTCAAAGACGCGACAATCGTCCGCACCTCATTCGCCTGCTCCAGCAACCGGGAATTGTCAGCCATCAGGTGTTCGTAGTCTTTGGAGAACCGGTCTTTCAGTTTCTGAAACTGGTCAGCAGCATAAGAATTCAGTTCGGACAGCAGACGCTCTTTCGCGCGGTCAAGTTGGTGCGCGAATGCCGACTGAACACCCGACGCCACCTGCTCGCCGACGTCGGAACTCAGGTCAATCTCCGGCTTCAACAGCGAACCACTCAGCAACACAGCTGCGTTCACGGTTTTCACAGCAGAGAACGCATCATTCGCGGCCTCAATGATTTCCGGCGGGACATCGTCGGTCGCCTGAAACACCAGATCAGCGATTCGCGAATGGAGGTCGATCTGTCCATCGATCTGATCTTCAATCAGAGACAGGCGTATCGCCCAGTTCAGATCGCCGAGCGTTGCGTGCAGTGAAGCCTTGTCGGGTTTGCCGGCCCGGAGCGGAACCGCGTTCGTATCCCGGTAGTCCGCCAGGAGTTCCGACCGCGTCACGTCACTCGTGGCGTCATAAGTCACTTTCATCTGCAATGGCCGGCTGCCGTCCGCCTGCAGTCGAAGTACACACGGTCTGCCAAGCAGTCTCGGATCCTCCGTCACATCGGACAGAGTTGCAATGAACGGCATCAGCTCTTCGCTGACAGATATCTGACCCGAAAGTGCCAGCGTCTTCAGGAGGAAATCAGGAGCCGGTGTTCCGGATGCGAACTCAAAATCCCGCCCGGCACTGCGTTCAGGCCGCACCTGCCGATGAAGGTCCGACTGATATTCGCGAGCCGCCTGAACCCACGTCAGTACCTGCTGAATCTGGACATACATGGCTTTTCCCAGCAGCGCCTGAGAGATTCGGCGGGCATCCGGTTTCAGCAGCGACAGGGTGTGACGAACTTTCTCCTGATCACGCACACGAGCTTCGTTGAGCGTTGTGAAGTCCTCACGAACCTCGGGCACAATGCTCTTCAGGTCATCGCGAAACTGCTGCACGTCCAGCACGACCGCTTCAGCCCGCTCAGCGACCTGAATGTACTGTTCGATCTGCTGCAGCGTGTCGCCTTCACGAGCGTTCTCAAACTGCGTTTTCAATTGTTCGACACGCGGCTTCAGCGCTTTAGCGCGTGTCGTCAGTTCCTCAAAGTGAACGTCCCATTTGTCATAGATCTGTGTGCCCGTGCGGTATGTCTCCAGGAGGTTCGGGTCGAGCTGAGCTTTCACCTGGTCCGTGAGATCGCTGAGCCATTCGCTGCCAAGTTCAGTCAGTTTTTCCGTCATCCACGACGGCTCTTCCGACACGGGCTCGGCAGGTTTTTCGAGCTGTCCGTCGTCGCTGCGGCGAGTATCGAATTTCAGTCCGTCGATGCGGCCTTCTTCCACGACAAATCGTCGGTACGACAATGAGTCCGGTTCCAGCCGCAGGTGCAGGCGATCGAACTCCAGCAGATTCTTTCCCGGTCTCCCGGCGCTGGCGAGTGCGACTCGATCGAGCGTCAGCGATGGCGGAAAGAACTGAGTCCTGAGGCCGCCGATGTCCGCTTTCGCGCCGGTCACAGACTGCAGAGCCTGAATTCCTGAATACCTCAGCAGAGGGTCCACGCCATAGGCGACGAAGCCCCACAGCATGGCCACGAGCAGCAGTCGCGGAATAATGTATGTCCAGCGCATTCGATGTTACTCCACTGTACCGAGTCGGTCGGCCCATTCTGCACCCAGCAGAACACGCGCGATCCACCAGCGACGGGCATGACGCGACAAGTGCCCGGAGTATCTCGCGAACACGGGCCGGCTCAGCAGATGCAGGGGCCAGATCAGAACCAGACCGGTGAGAAAGCTGCCCATGACGATTGAGTTGTTGAAGTCTGTCCACGGCATGAATGGTGTGTTGTAAAGCTCCGCCCAGAAACTCTGCAGAGCCGGCTGCGACAGCACATAGCCGCCGATCTGATCGAAGCTCGAATCAAGGCCGCCGGATGCAAACGTGCAGATCACGACTGCACACGCCGCAATTGCGAGATTGACTCGAGTCGCCGCAAGCAGAATCCCCAACGCAATCGCCAGCAGATTGCCCTTCGGCACAAGTCCTACAAAAACACCCAGCGCCAGCCCGAGCGACATCTGCCGAGGCGTCGATTCCGTCACAAACGCCTTGAGCAGCAGACGCACCGGTTTCAGTACAAAGAACATGGCATCCTCCCTGAGCCAGAACCGTTGCGGGCGCGAACACGCGGATCATCAGCGCAATACGGCAGCCGGGACTGTGTGCGGCGATGATCGGAGGGTCAAGAGCCGCCACGATTGAATGCTGCAACAGCAAGCACGATTGTTTCTTTGCGGCGCAGGAATCCGCAGCCTCGGCATGGAACGCCGGGCATGACGCAGTTCGTGCCGCTGCAGACAGGGCAGCTCACAGAATGTCTACGCTTCGGCCGGTTGCTCTGCGGTCTGCAGCCCAGGCACGGTAATCGAAGTGATCTTTACACGAGTATGTTTCTGCCGATGACCGGTGTGGCGGCGGAGGTTTTTTCGGCGGCGGAGCTTCTGGACTTCGAGCTTCGGCCCTTTCTCCTGAGCGATGATGACCTGGCCGACAACCGTTGCTCCGGAAATTGTCGGTGCGCCAACCACACTGCTGCCACCATGATTGGCCAGCAGAACGCGGTCAAACGTGATCGACGAACCAGCCTCAATCTCGACACGATAATCTACCGACAGGAAGCCGCCTTCCTGGACACGATGCTGACGGTTACCGTCGACAATCACAGCAAACATCGAAAACCCTGCCTCAACCAAACGGGAAAAACCGCCACATGGACCCAGACTGCGACTCATGCACAGAACAACAGTGCTTTTGGGGCATCCTTCAAAGGACTCGACAGTGTAGCGGTCAAGTTGGGAATGTTCGAGTCGGATTTGGCACAAGTTTTCGACTTGAGAACAGGAATTGCCTGACGGGTGGCAAATCCTGGATTCCCGAACGTCAGGCAGGCCGTTTCCATCGTGTCCTGCGTCGCTACGTCTCAATTCTGGCCGCGCGAGTTTCATTCATCCAGCCATCGCTGGGCCTCGGTAAAGAACGAGACATAGAACTTTTCGCGACTGCGGTCTTCCGGCCTCGCATTCATGCCGACACGAGCGAAGGCTGTGGCCTCGTTCAGGCTACGGATCGCCGCGTCACGATCATTTCGTCCCCGATGGATGAGAAAGTCGTAGAAGTGGACCATGACGCTGCAGAAACTGGATGCAGCGACGTTGTGTGATTCCCAGTCAGAAGTCAGATCCTCAGGAATCCCGCTCACCCATGGGAGTTTATCGTGGGGGCGGAGGCGCAATGTTTCGCTGAGGTTGTCACGGAAGGTCTCGTTGTACTGATAGAACGACAGCGGCGAACTGAATTCCAGAACGGGATCGTTGTCTGTGTGAAGCGATGCTTCGCCGCAAAAAGTCCGGTAGCTCCCTGCATCCAGATGAAGGCTGTGAAGAATCTGCAGCGGGTGAGTAATCCCGATCAGGTGCAGGTTTTCTGCCACGGCTGGAATCGCAAATCCACGCTGCACGCGAGGATAGTTGATATTCAGCTCTTCCGGTGTGCCGATCAGAATTCCGAAATTTGTATGCGTGTGGTTCATGAACCACAGCGTTGCGTGCGGGAACACATATTGAAAGCTCTTCATGAGGATCCGCAGCTCGTCTGTGCTGATTGCGGCCATCGGAATCCATGCACATGCAATTCCTCCAGGCCGCAACTGCTGCTTCATCAAATGAAAGTACTCAACGGTGTAGAGGCTGCTGTTCTGCTTGTATTGCAGATTTGTGACATCGGTGGCGATCACATCGTAGAAGCGGGTACCGATGCTCAGATGATCGCGGGCGTCGTTCAGAATGAGACGGAATCGGGGATTGGTGACCACGCCGAAATTCTGTCGAACCAGGAGGCCCGCTGACCGGGGCACCTCCGGTTCAATCTCGACGCAGACAGCGTCGACGCCGTGTGTCGTTATCGCATGGCTTGTTCCCCCGCTTCCAAATCCGACGGTGAGTTCATTCGTCGGGCCGGGATGCAGCAACAGCGGCAAGTGAGCCAGCATCAGTGCATCGACTCGGGCTTCCATGTTCGTGGATGCCACCAGCTGATCGTCAACGTACACGAGATGGTCAGGACTATCGAGCCTCTTCTTGATAATGACGGTCGCCGTGCTGCCAGCCTTGAATCGACGGAGCTCAGAAATCTTCAGCCGCGGATTGGCGACGGAGAATTCAAACCACGTCCCGCTCTCTCTTTTCGCCGTGAATTCCCGCAGTACAGGACGCGCCTCCACCGCAATCCAGACGGCCCGGCAGCTCAAGAGGGCCGAGAGCACGGGAACGAGCCAGAGTCTTGAACCGGGGTGAGCCGTCCTCCATGACAAACAACTGAGGCCCGCGGACGTCATTACAAGGGCAGCGAACGCTGCATGCAGGCCGATCGCGGGAATCAGGCACATGGACACGGTCAGAATCCCGGCCACGGAGCCGAGCGTTCCCCAGAACCAGGCTGTGCCGGTCCAGCGTGTTCGCTCCGCCGGAGAGCCTTCCATCGAATGGCACACGGCAGGATAAATCATCCCCATGAACAAGGCAGGAAGAAACATCAGCAAGCCAACCACGATCGCTTCAGTCGCATAGACGTCGGTCAGAGTCAGCGTTCCGTTTGCAGCAGGTTCTGTAATCCTGCGGTAGTTCAGGACCGGGGCAGCGTACACAGTCGGAAACGTGACTAAGGCTGTTGCTGCCGTGGCCAGGCTCCCGCCAGTGAAAATCGACCTCGCGCTGAAAAAACGATGAAGCATCGGGAACAGGAACAGACTGCCCAGCCCCATCGCCAAAAGATAGGTTGACAGTGACAGCGAAAAGGTGATCGTGGAGTTTGTGTTGACGATTCCCAGGAGACGCAGCCAGACGACTTCCAGCCCGAGGGAAACATACCCCGCGACAAAGTACATGAGGCTCAGCAGACGAAGTAACGGGCGAACAGCCGTCGCGGTCGTCGCGGGAACAGTCAATTCCTGACGACGGGCGCTGCGCGAAGCCCAAACTCCGAGCAACGCTGCAATGGCGTTGAGTAACGCGGCCGCCAGATGCGTCTCCGACATTCCGAGCGTCCGAATGAGCAAGAGCCCGGTCAGCATGGCTCCCAGTACAGCCCCCAGAGTATTCACACCATAGACAAACGACACACGGGCTCCTTTGCCTTCAGAAAGCCCGGCGACCATCACTGGAATTGTGGCCCCCATGCAGAGCGTTGCCGGCATCAGCAATCCCACCGCCAGCGCAAAGCGCACGATACTCAGAAGGAAACTCTCTTCTCCCAACCGCTGTGCGATCGTCACATAAACGTCGGAGGTGAATGGCAGCAGGAAGGGGACACAGAATCCCCAGGTACCAATCGTCGTCTCCAGCACTGCAAAGACCAGGAGCGGGTGCCGGAACCGGCTGGTCATCGGGATGGCGATCAGGCTGCCAAATGCGACCCCGAGAAAGATGGCCGTCAGTACGGAAGTTGTCGCCGGAGCACTGGCACCAAAGATCAGGAACATCTGCCGCTGCCAGAGAATCTCAAA